>NZ_JASCYH010000020.1:0-43659 GCF_030011715.1 Gulosibacter sediminis
TGCACGGCGAACTCGGCATGCGCACCCCGATCGAGATCGAGGACGCGTACTACGCTGACCTCGAATCAGGCCTCCCGGCGACCGCCGGACAGGGAAACCGATAGGAACGAAACCCAGGCCGATTCAGCAGACCCTTAAGGACGACCTTTGGTACACGGGACCGGTAGACGGCGCTTGGGGCCCCAATACTATCAAGGGGCTCCAGGCCAAGTTTGCAGCAGATTGGGGCATTGGTGGCGACATCCAGCTCTACTCCGGACCCATCGACGGCGCTCCCGGTCGAAACCTGGTCGCGGCCGTAAACACTTTCGCCATGGAGTGGGCGCGCGGCTCTAAGGGTGACCCAGCGGAGTACCAGACACTCCTCGCAGGCGCGGGCCGTGGAGAGAACCTGCGCAAGTGCCCCGCGATGGTGTGGCGCAACGTCGCCGCGCGTATCGCCGTGGAGCCAAAGAAGAAGTAGCGGGCTAGAGCGCGGTCGCCGTCTGCTCTGCGCTCCAGTGGCAGACGTAGGCGGCGTCCGTCTCGTCGCGCGCAGGGAACGTGACGTTCCACTC
Source organism: Gulosibacter sediminis (assembly GCF_030011715.1). Taxonomy (NCBI): domain Bacteria; kingdom Bacillati; phylum Actinomycetota; class Actinomycetes; order Micrococcales; family Microbacteriaceae; genus Gulosibacter; species Gulosibacter sediminis. The sequence goes on from NZ_JASCYH010000020.1 coordinate 558, forward strand.
TCCGGCGTCGATGCGCGCCTCGGCGGCGTCGGCGTCGTAGGCGGCGTGGAATGCGTCTCCCGCAGCCTCCGCACTCGCGTACTTCGCAGCATCGGGCGATTCCATCCATGCCTCCGCGCACGCCTCCAACGCGAGAGGGCGCTCCCACTCTGGCATCTCGTCGACCGGGTGCCACCCGGAGGACGGGCCTGGTGCTCGCGTGCCCTCCGCTGCGCATCCGGCGAGGGTGGCGACGGCGGCGAGGGCGAGGGTGGCGGCTGCAAGTTTGCGCATGCTCTCGACCATATCGGGCTCTTCGGACATTGGGTGGGGGTCATGGGGTGAGTGCGCCGGCGGCGAGGAGCATCCGAAGTCGGTCGTTGTCTCGGTTGCGGTAGCCGCGGGCGAAGGCGACGGTGGAGTTCGATGGTCCCGTTCACTGCCTCGGTGCCGCCGTTGTTCGCGCGGCCGCGGTGAAGTACGCGAGGAATGCTTCGCGCCAGCGGCGCAGGGTGGGGCCGAAGCGTGCGATCTCGGGGATCGGGCAGGTGCGGAACGCGTGTCCGCGGCCTTCGAGCCGGGACGCGGAGGCTTTCCCGACCTGCCGGGCACGAGATCGAGCAGCCTGGCCGGAGTCTTTCCGTGGCCGTCGCGGCTCAGGCCGACCATCCCGGCCAACTCCTTCGGACCGCGCTTACAAGGGATCGACGTGATGCCAGATGTGCTCGGCGACACCGAGGGTGGTCACGTTCTCGAACCGGGACTCATCCGCCGCCAACCTGACGAGCTCGGGCTCGATCGCGCGCCATACCGTCTTCCACGACGTGCCGAGCTGACGAGCCAGGCTATGCACGGTCGCGTGCTCGCGACGCAGCTGCCCGATCGCCCAAGAGACCGCGCGCGTGGTGGTCGACCCGCGCCGGGCGACCAGATCCGGGAGTTGCTCCACGAACATCTTCCGCGTGTAATCGTCATCACCGCACCGCCAGACCCGTTGCCGCCACACGACCTGCACCCGCGTCGCCCCGGGCACGTCATGCAGCACCCGCCCGTGACGGCCGCGGCCGTCGCGACCACTCCACACGACGAGCACCCGGTCGAGGCCGAGTAGCAAGTCGCAGCGGGAGCACGGATCTGTGGCAGCGCGCGCGTCAGCGCACCCCGAAGTAGGGTGAAGCACGTCGAGGCCCTCATGGTCGATCAGAGAGTTAGCGCTTCTGATCCTCGGGGACCTCGACCCTACCCGCCGAACCTCACCCGGCGCGCCCTACCCCACCGGATGTCCGAAGAGCCGCAGGGCCTCGCTGGAAGGCTGGTGAGTGGTCAGAGAGCACCAGCATCCAGGGAGGCCCGCCTCGCGCGACGGAGCGGCCCAGACTGGGGACTTTCGTTGAGCACAACTGGGGAACTTCAGCGAGCGTCATCAAAGGAACGCTCTTCCCGATCAGGACGGCAACACGCTGTACAACAACGCTGCGTAGAGCAGGCAGACCGCACACACGGTAACGAGGGCTTTCACCCGGTTTGGGCGTTTATGGATCGCCAACAAAATGCCGGCGATGATGGTAGGTGCGAAGAAGGGGGAAGTCATCCGGAATGCATTTCCGATGGAGCCCCAACTGCTCGCGAACGTGTGAACTCCGTCCGTCCAGAAAATAAGCATATAAAGGGCCAAGAAGTCGAAGGCGAGCACACCGGGGATTGCCGTGACAATGAGCGTTGCGATGTAGTAGCGAGGGCGAGCCTGCACAGCAATGAGACCAAGGAAGCCGATCAATGTGGAGGCAAATGCGATCACGCGAGGAGAGATGGGAGCCTCGGTGTAGGACCCGAGACTCAATGTCGCAAAGAGTGTGCCGCTCACGATGGTGAGGATCGAGAAGAGGGAGGCGGCAACTGGACGAACGATCGATCGACCAGGATCCGTAGGGCGCGTTGCTTCAGTCAATGTGTCAGTCACCATTCCTTGATCTTGACAGAGCCCCCTGGAGAGCGTTGGTGAGGCGCCTCCCGGGGGATCTGTGTGCGACGGAGCGACCCCCAGACTGGGGGCTTTCGCTGAGCACACCTGGGGAACTGCAGCGAGCGTCATCGAGGGAACGCTCTCCCTTAATAGGGCGGCACCAAGGTGTATAGCAATACTGCGTAGAGCAGGCAGACCGAACACACGGTAACGAGGGCTTTCACCCGGTTTGGGCGCTTATGGATCAGCAACGAAACGCCGGCGATGATGGTAGGTGCGAAGAAAGGTGAAGTCATCAGGAATGTATTTCCGATGGGGTTCCAACTGCTCGCGAACGTGTGAACTCCGTTCGTCCAGACAATAAGCATTTTAAGGGCCAAGAAGCTGACGGCGAGTACACCGGGGATTGCTGTGACAATGAGCGGTACAAGGTAGTAGCGAGGGCGAGCCTGCACAGCAATGAGACCGAGGAAGCCGATCAATGTGGAGGCAAATGCGATCACGCGAGGGAGGAAGACAGTTTCGGGGTAGCCGATACTCAATGCTGCAAAGAGTGTGCCGCTCAGGATGATGAGGATCGAGAAGAGGGAAGCGGCAATTGGACGAACGATCGATCGACCAGGATCCGTAGTGCGCGTTGCTTCATTCACTGGTTTAGGCACCATTTCTTGATCTTGATAGAGGCCCCTGGAGGGCGTTGGTGAGGCGCCTCCAGGGGGCTCTGCATATAATTACACGTATTAGATTCCGGCGAGCGTCTTCACGGCGTCAGCGAAACCCAAGCCGATCTGTGCAGCTTCGGATGTCGAGGGCCTAGGCCCATCAACAAAGCCGTCCGCCAGCATCCAGTAGGCATCATCCGTGAAGATCTCAGCACCGGCGGCGGCGATCTCAGCGGCGGAGCCGCCGAAGCGCCGCTCGATAAACTTCTTGTACCGCCAGCTCGAGTCAGCCATGCATGCGACTTCAATCTGGCGGATGCACTCGTCGAGGTCTTGATCGGGGTTATCTCGCAGCATCTTGGCTGTGAGGAAACCATCAATGTCCTCGATAAAGTCATCCCGGCCGAACTGGGGAGACACAGTACCGACGTTTTGCGCCATCCACTGACGCACTCCGAGTGATGACCCTGACGCGAGATAGTCGTCCCACGCGGTCGCCAGGTCGAAGCCCCACCCGCCGAGGTCACCGATCCAGGCGTGACCAGCGCCGGGGAGCGGCTTGTTATTCCAGTGCAGTAGGTAGCCACGAGTGGTGGCTGCCCAGTGCGTGAATCGGTCGAATGTAAGCTCCGGAATGGGCGGCGCAATTTGCTTCAATCTGTACATTATTTCTGCGTCACCCGCATCCAAGTCATACGGGAGGTATGCATTCCAAGCAACATTGTTGTACTTCTGGGTCGAGAGCCAGTGCAGCACGTCTTTTGTAGTTCGTTCAGCCGACGTTGATACCAGATCGGCCTGCATCAAGATGTCGCAAAGGTACCAGAAGTAGTTTTCGTCGAAATCGTCAGTGACCTCCGTGCCACCGACGTCGACGGGTACCTTAATTGTGGGCGTGACGCGAACATCAGCGCGGGAAGCGGGGTTGGCACGGCTTGACTGTATGTCTTTGTCGATCTCTAGAGAGACAATGCTGCTCGGTAGTGTGCCGTTCCAGATCTGGTCGTACGACCAGTTCGGCGGAAGCGGGAATCCGAGGTTGCCGCCCCATCCCCAAGACATTGATGCGATAAATGCTTCTTCGGCGAGGCCGGCTTCGATGACCTTGCTGCAGACATTGCGGGTGCCGTATACACCCACTTTATACTGCTTGCGAGAACCGCCTATGACGCTTTTAATTCCCCGGAAGAAGGGAATAATGTTGGAATTGATTTGATCGCCGTTGGCGTCAAAATCCACGGAGAAGAATACGGTGTTTCCGGTTTTGAAGCCGAGCTGGCGAAGCCTGCGGATCGCCTGGATTGCGTGGTCCTTGCCTTTTTCATTACTAAAGTGCTCAATCCCAGTGTTGGCCTCCTGCATGATGGGAAACGTTTCCAGGCCGGCATCGAAGATATAGTCGAGCTCTTTCGCTTTGTATCGCTTGCTGAGCACAGTGAGGTAGCGCCCGACGGTGCGATATCCGTTGTTGTAGAGTTCCTCGCACGCCACGGGATAGAGCTGCGTCGCCATGTCGCTGGCGATGCCAGGTCGCGTGTCGTCTCCCGTGCTGATGAGTAGCGAAGCCCAGGTCTGGAAGTTCGCATTGCCAGATCCAGATAGCTCCGCGTAGTTTTGGAAGGCCTTGGTCGTGCTCACCGTGCTGGCATCGAAGACACCGTTCAGCGGGGCCGAATATCCGTTCATGCGAAGAGCGCACTGGAACAGTCGCACCCAGTGCTTAGTACTACTGTCTGTCGTCCCGGAGGAGATGTTGCCGTTCGATTGGAGACCTGACTTGGTGCCTGGTCCGAAGTTGCCATTGGCTTGGCTATCGGTCATTCCGATCTCGTACTGAATGACGGTGACGAGCCCCTGCTGGGTACTGCGCGTGAAGATACCATCACACGGCAGGAGATCTTGTTTCCGATTCAGATAGGTTCGGTTGATCCACTGCTGAGCTTCACGGATTTTGGGATCACCGCCAGAGACCAGTGAGTATGCCTCAAGGGTGAGCAGGCCCTTGAGCATTTTCGGCGTGATCTCTGAGGGCACTGAAGTTGCGTCGTCAGCCAGCCCGGCACCTATCGCGAATGTCTTGATGCCAGTGTTGGTGTCAGTATCGAATGTCCCCCAGTCGTAGCCGCCGAGGTAGCCGTGGCACCACAACGCACTTTGGGCGATGCGGCGCACGTTGGATTTCGAAGTCAGCGGTGTGATCTTCGGGAACTGTGTGGTGAGACGCGCCATGGTTGCGTCGCCGAAGTTGTCCGACAGCGTTGTGATGCCTAGTTCGATCTGGAGGGCACGGATCATCCCGTAGATGGTTGGCCATCCGATCTGTCCGTTTTCGGTGATGTTGTTCCACTGCGCGTGGTTGCCGTAGGTGGCGTTGAGCCACTGTTGAGTTTCGTCGACCTTAGGGTCAGCCATGATGATCGCTCCTTGAGGGAAGGCGAGGTGCGGGTGATTGATTCCTGTGCGATCTGGATGCTCCAGCGCTAGTTCCGAACCTGAACATACCCGCCACACGCATGGCCCGATCGGGCCATTCCGGCCGGAGCCTCGGGAAGGCGTCGATGCCCGCGGATAGGATCGACCGGTGACCTCGAAACTGCAGTTGGGCGAGCTCGCCGCCGATCTCATCCGAGAGCTGCAGGTCGAGCTTGAACGGCGCGGGAGCAGCCGCGTTGCGCAGGGCAGGCTTGGCGCCGGGATTGAATCGCAGGTGCGCTCGATCCTCGCCGAGACGGTGCTGAAACTGCACGCCGACCTCGATGTCGCCGACCTCGTCTCCTTCGACTACTCAAATGACGATGCCTTCCTCGAGAAGGGCGCGGTGTCTGCGAAGCACGATTACGACCCCTCCGAGCCGCTCGTCGTCGGTGAACTCACGTTTGGGCTCGCGCTGCCGAGACTCGTCGAACTGTTCGCCGACGATGATGCGATGCGCATCGCCCAGCACCTCCATCACGCGATCTGGCGACGTTTCCCGCCCGGCGCGATCGCCTACGTGCAAGTGCTCCGCGAGCAGCTCGAGCAGGCGGAAGCGCTCGCAAGCAAGCGACTGGCCCGCGAGCTGCACGACCGTATCGCGCACGGCATCCTCGCGGGCATCCAGCAGATCGAGCTCGGCATCGCCGGGGCCTCGGGGCCTCACCTCGAATCGGCACGCGCTGGCTTGGAGCAGCTGCGCAGCACGCTCGCCGACACTCGGGCGCTCGCCCGCGACGTACGCCTCGAACTCGCCGGGGCGAGTCTCGACGAGGCGATCGCGTCGTACGTCGAGCGCTCGCTCGGCGACGCGCCGCCCGTGCGCCACGAGTCGACCGGCGCACCGTCGGGCCTCACCGAACGGGTCACCGCCGAGCTCTTCGCCATCGTCGTCGAGGCGATCCGGAACGCGCGCGCCCACGCCGTCGACGCCACCGTCATCGAGGTGACGACGCAGTGGCGGGTCGACCGGCTCACCGTGCGCATCGCCGACGATGGCCCGGGCGGCGCCACTGCGGACTCCGGGTCCGGCACCCGCGGCATGGGGGAGCGGGCCGCCGCGATCGGCGCCGAGTTCACGCTCGAGGCCTCGCACGAGGGCAGCGCGGTGATCGTCGAACTGCCGTTCTCGGGGAACGTGGCGCCGTGATCCGCGCCGTCGTCGCCGACGACCATGCGCTGTTCCGAGCGGGGCTGGTTTCGCTACTCGAAGCGACTGTGCGGGTACGCGTCGTCGGCGAAGCAGCCGATGGCGACGCGGCCGTCGCGCGCTGCGAACGCCTGCGCCCCGACATCCTTCTGCTCGACGTCGAGATGCCGGGTCCCGCGACCTCGACGGTGCTCGCTCGCACTCGGCGAGCCGCGCCAGGCACCCGCATCGTGATCGTATCGATGCACGCCGACCACCTCCTCGCGAAGCAATGGCGATCGGCGGGTGCGGATGCGGTGGTCGCGAAATCTGCGCCGGTCGGTGAACTCGTGACCGTGCTCGAGCAGGTGATCGCGTTCGGCGATCGCCGCGCCGAACCGGCCGGGCCAGCGGGCATCCTCACCGTGCGGCAGGTCGAACTGCTCCACTTCGTCGCCCGCGGATTCACGAACCCAGAGATTGCGAGGGCCCTCTCCTTGTCGCCAAGCACCGTGAAACGGCATCTTGCGAACATCCAGGCGAAACTCGCCTCGTCGAGCCGCCTCGACAGCGTGCGCCGAGCCCAAATGCTCGGCCTGCTCGACTAACCCGCCGCCTCGCCCCGCCTCGCCGTCGCCCCCAACCCCAACCGTTGAGTGGTCACTTTTTGTAGTCTCACCGCCTTGGAAACTACAAAAAACGACCACTCAACCGAAGGCGTCGGGTGCGGGGTGGGCGAACTAGACTGGATTGGTCGTAATCGCACTCGAAGACGGAACGGTATGTCAGACATCACTCGTGCAGACGTCGAGCACCTGGCGGAGCTCTCGCGCATCGATCTCACGGAAGAAGAGATCGGGCGCATGACCGAGCAGCTCGGCGCCATCAACCAGCTCATCAGCAAGGTTCAGGAGGTCGCGACGCCCGACGTTGCGCCCGCAAGCCACCCGTTCGTGAACGCGAATGTCACGCGCCCCGACGAGGCGGCGCCGACTCTCGACCGCGATGAGGTGCTCGAACAGGCCCCTGACCGCGACGAGACCCGGTTCAAGGTCACCGCGATCTTGGGGGAGGAAGCCTAATGACCGACCTCACCAAGCTCACCGCCGCCGAACTCGCGCAGCGCCTGACGGCCGGCGAAACGACCTCGGTCGAAGCGACGCAGGCGCACCTCGACCGCATCACTGCCGTTGACGGCGCCGTGCACGCGTACCTCACCGTCGACGCCGAGGGCGCGCTGCAGCAGGCAGAGGCCGCCGACGCCGCCCGCGCCGCAGGCGAAACCACCTCACCGCTTGCCGGCGTGCCGATCGCGGTGAAGGACAACCTCGTCACCCGCGGCCTCGAGACCACGGCGGGCAGCCGCATCCTCGAGGGCTGGCAGCCGCCGTACGACGCGCACGTCATCGAACGCCTGCGCGCCGCCGGCATGCCGATTCTCGGCAAGACAAACATGGATGAGTTCGCGATGGGCTCGTCGACCGAGACCTCGGGCTTCGGCGCCACGAACAACCCGTGGGGTCTCGACCGGATTCCCGGTGGCTCGGGCGGAGGCTCGGCCGCGGCCGTCGCCGCCTTCGAGGCACCCATTGCGCTCGGCACCGACACGGGCGGCTCGGTGCGCCAGCCTGCCTCGGTCACCGGCACCGTCGGCGTGAAGCCGACCTACGGTGGCGTGAGCCGCTACGGCGCCATCGCGATGGCCTCGTCGCTCGACCAGATCGGCCCCGCAGCACGCACCGTGCTCGACGCGGCGCTGCTCCACGACGTCATCGGCGGCCACGACGTGCGCGACCAGACCTCGATGACCCACGACTGGCCGTCGTTCGCGTCCGCCGCCCAGGCCGGCCTCGAGTCGGATGCGGTGGCCGGCCTGCGCGTCGGCGTGCCGCGCCAGCTGGCCGAGGGCGAGGGCTTCGAGGCGGGCGTGCGCGAGCGCTTCCAGGAGGCGCTCGACGTGCTCACCGCCCGCGGCGCAACGATCACCTGGATCGACCTCGACACCCTCGACTACGCCGTCGCGGCGTACTACCTGCTCATGCCCGCCGAAGTCTCGAGCAACCTCGCCCGCTACGACTCGGTGCGCTACGGTCTGCGCGTTACGCCCGAGGGCGCGAACGTCGAACAGGTCATGAGCGCGACCCGTGCCGCCGGCTTCGGCGACGAGGCGAAGCGCCGCATCCTGCTCGGCACCTACGCCCTGTCGAGCGGCTACTACGACGCCTACTACGGCTCGGCGCAGAAGGTGCGCACCCTCGTACAGGGTGACTTTGACCGCGCGTTCGGCGAGGTCGACGTGCTCGTCGCACCGACGTCGCCGACGGTCGCGTGGAAGCTCGGCGAGCGCCTCGACGACCCGACCGCAATGTACGTCGCCGACATCACGACGATCCCCGCGAACCTCGCGGGCATCCCGGCCCTCTCGCTGCCCATGGGCCTCAGCGAGGGCCTGCCCGTCGGCTTCCAGCTCATGGCACCCGCTCGGGAGGATGCGCGCCTCTACCAGGTCGGCGCCGCGCTCGAGGCAGCACTCAACGAACAATGGGGCAGCCCGCTCTACGCGCAGGCCCCCGAGCTGAAGGAGGCGTAGCGAGATGGCGAAGCCGGAACTCATGGACTTCGATGCCGCGCTCGAGAAGTACGAGCCCGTCATCGGCCTCGAGGTGCACGTCGAGCTTTCGACGAAGACGAAGATGTTCTCGCCCACACCGAACCCCTCGGGCGACGAACACGACGCCGAGCCGAACACGCAGATCGGCCCCGTCGACCTCGGTCTGCCGGGCACGCTGCCCGTCGTGAACGAGGAGGCGGTGCGCTACTCGATCCAGCTCGGGCTCGCGCTCGGCTGCTCGATCGCCGAGGAGTCGTCGTTCGCGCGCAAGAATTACTACTACCCCGACAGCCCCCGCAACTACCAGATCTCGCAGTACGACGACCCGATCGCGTTCGAGGGCGAGGTCGAGGTCGAGCTCGAGGACGGCACGGTGTTCCAGGTGCCGATCGAGCGCGCGCACATGGAGGATGACGCGGGCAAGCTCACGCACATGGGCTCGACCGGGCGCATCCAGGGCGCGAGCTCGTCGCTCGTCGACTACAACCGCGCGGGTGTGCCGCTCGTCGAGATCGTCACGAAGCCGATCTTCGGCGGCGAGGCACGCACCCCCGAGCTTGCGGCGGCGTATGTGTCGACGATTCGCGACATCGCCCGTTCGCTCGGCGTCTCGTACGCTCGCATGGAGCGCGGCAACCTGCGCTGCGACGCGAACGTGTCGCTGCGCCCCCGCGGCGCGGAAAAGCTCGGCACGCGCACCGAGACGAAGAACATCAACTCGTTCCGCTCGATCGAGCGCGCCGTCCGCTACGAGATCCAGCGCCAGGCCGCGCTGCTCGAGAAGGGCACCCCAATCACGCAGGAGACGCGCCACTGGCACGAAGACACCGGCCGCACCTCGTCGGGCCGGCCGAAGTCGGATGCGGACGACTACCGCTACTTCCCCGAGCCCGACCTCATGCCGCTTCGCCCGAGCCGCGAGCTCGTCGAGGAGCTGCGCGCAGCCCTGCCCGAGCAGCCGGTGCTGCGCCGTCGTCGCCTCCGCGGCGAGTGGGAGTTCAGCGGCCAGGTGTTCCAGGACATCGTGAACGGTGGTCTCCTCGACGCGGTCGACGAGACGGTGAAGGCCGGCGCGATGCCGCAGGGCGCCCGCAAGTGGTGGCTCGGCGAGCTGAGCCGCCTCGCGAACGAGCAGGGCGTGCACCCGACCGCCCTCGCGACGCCGCAGCAGGTGGCCGAGCTCGAGGCACTCATCGCCGACGGCACCGTCAACGATAAGCTCGCGCGCCAGGTGCTCGAGGGCGTGCTCGCGGGCGAGGGTTCGCCGCGCGAGGTCGTGGATGCGCGCGGGCTCGCGGTGGTCTCGGACGACGGCGCGCTCATCTCGGCCATCGACGAGGCGCTCGCGGCGCAGCCCGACGTGCTCGCGAAGATTCAGGACGGCAAGGTGCAGGCCGCCGGCGCCGTCATCGGCGCGGTCATGAAGGCCATGGGCGGCCAGGCCGACGCGAAGCGCGTGCGCGAGCTCATTCTCGAGCGCGCTCAGGTGTAGCGACACGGACGAAGTGGGCGGTGGGCAGTGTGCCCGCCGCCCACTTCGTCATTTCCCTCATCCGAGTCGACGTGCGATGTGGCGCTTGTGCCATCGTCGGAGCAGCCACACGAGCAGAACGCCGCAAATCAGGATGATGCCCATCGCAATGGTGAGTTCGTAGCCTGGCGGCACGACCGTAGGGCCGTCCGGGTCGTCGAGCCTGTAGACGCAGCTCTGCCCCAACGGCCACCAGCTGTGTTCATAGGTCCATGTCGAGACGCCGATAGGGATCGACAAGTCGCAGTCATTCGCATCAAATCGTGCGCCGATCAACCACGCCGCGAGCAGCAGAAAGCAGGTCAGTGCGACAGCAAAAGCGATGCTGGTTCGGTAGAGAAATGTGTGCAGGCGCATTCACTCAGTCTGCGCGCGCACGGCCGTCGTACCAATAGCCCGATCGGGCCATGGCCGACACTTATCCGGGTCGCTGGCCCGTTGCCTTTCATTTATTAGCACTGTCGAACCCCAAATGCCGTGTCTCGGACGGACCCGCGCCAGCAGTCGTCGACTGTGGACTGAGAGAATTGCTGGCGTGACCAATTCTGACCCCGCGCTCGTGCCTGAGCTGCTCGTGACCCACACCCCTACGAGCCTCGAGTTGTGGTGCGGCCTGTGTGGCTTCACCATCGACTATCAACGCCAGGACGAAGGATTCGCCTACATCTCCCGCGGCAGTGCGCATGTGGTGCTCGAACAGCAAGGAGTAAGCCGGAACTGGATCACCGCACCGCTGGAGCGTTCCTTGGGGCAAGCGACTCATCGTCCAGTCAGAGGGCACGCAGTGACTCGCGGAACATACTGACAGCGCGACTGCGAGCAGTAAGTGGCGTCGGAGCGGTCAGCGCCGTGAGTTTGACGGCGTCATCTGCCGCCATTGAACGAGCCGTCGTAGAATGCCTTCATGAAATCGACTCTGACCGAAGTGCTCGATGCAGCGCGTGCGCTGCCGCGCGCCGAGCGAGCCGAGATCGCGCAGGAGCTGATCGCTTCGCTCGAAACCACGAACGAGCACGACGAGGCGCGTTACGCCGAACTCAAGGCGGCCGTGCAAGTCGGAGTCGACCAGATCGACCGGGGCGAAAGCATCCGCATCCCCGCAAGTGAGCTTCAGGAGTATCTGCAAGGGCTAAGCCGCGAGGCGACCGACGCGGTGCGCGAAAGCCGGCGTGACGTACGCAGTTGACCTCACGCCTGCGGCTCGCGCTGACATCGTTGATGCGCTGGGATGGTCATTGGAGAACTTCGGTGCGGCCGTTCGCGACGGATACGAAGGTCTGATCTTCGCAACGTTGAGCGTCATCAGTGTGGATCCGAGGTTTCCTGGCTCGCATGATCGTTCCGACCTCGCTGACGGCTTCCGCATGCTGCATCTGAGAGCTTGCCGTGACGAGGTGAGCCCTGCTGTGCGACGTATCTCGCACCCTCGGCACTTCGTGGTCTATCGACAAGTTGCCGACGCCATCGAAGTCGCTCGTCTGCTGCACGACGCGATGGATATTCAGGCTTGGCGCATCACAAAATAGGCTCAGGGAAAAGTCACCCCAAATTACCTCGGCAGCAAGCAACAAGTGGCAGGTCAACCCGAAAGCGCGGGCTACGGTTTTCGCTCTAAGCCCCCGCGAGGTAGTCGAGCTGGGCCGCGACCGACAACCGGGCGGCACCGGCTGCGGCAACGCCCGGGTAGATGAGCTCGACGAGGCGGTCGATGAGCCCCTCGTCGACGCGGGGTGCCTCGCCGAGCTGCGCGAGCGCATCCTGAATCTGCTTGAGCCGGCCGAGGCGGTGCTCGCGCAGCTCGCGCACGGCCTCGTCGCCCGCCTTGATCTCGTCGCCGTGGCCGGGCAGGATGCGGCTGGCGCCGAGCTTCTCGAGCTGGTCGAGCGAAGCGAGGTAGTCGCGCAGCGTGCCGTCGGGGTATTCGAGCACGGTGGTCGAATCGCCGAGCACGGTGTCGCCGGTGAGCACGGCGTGGGCCTCGGGCACGAGCACGCTCATCGAGTCGCTCGTGTGGCCCGGGGTGGCGAGGATGCGCAGGCTCGTGTCGCCGAGCGCGATCGCTTCGCCGTTGTGGAGCGGCTCGGCACCCCGGCACCACTCGGGTGAGATGGCGCGGACGGATGCGCCGGTGCGCGTCACGAGCTCGTCGATCGCGGCCGTGTGGTCGCTGTGGCGGTGGGTGGAGAGCACGAGCACGATCTGCTCGGCGGTCGCGACGATCGCATCGAGGTGCTCGGCCTCGAGTGGGCCCGGGTCGACGACGCAGCTCACCTCGCCGCTCGTGATGACGTACGTGTTCGTTCCGGTCAAGGTCATCGGTGACGGGTTGTTCGCCCGCACCTGCGCGATTTCGACAGCCATACCGCCAGCGTATCGCCCGCGATATGGTGCACAGGTGACCACACCCGCATCGCCCGAAACCACCGAACACCTTGCCGCCACCGTGCTCCTGCTGCGCGACGGCGACGAGGGCATCGAGGTGCTCATGCTGCAGCGCCCGTCGCGCGGCTCCTTTGCGAGCGCCTGGGTGTACCCGGGCGGCAAGGTCGACCCCGAAGACGGCGACCCGGCCGACGAGGAGGCCGCGGCGCGCGTCGCGGCCGCCCGCGAGGTGCAGGAGGAGACCGAGCTCGTGGTCGACCCGGCGAGCCTCACGCCGCTCGCGATCTTCAGCCCGCCGCACGACGTCACGCCGCGATTTCGCACCTGGTTCTTCGTCGCCCCGGCGTTCTCCGGCACCCCGGTGCCCGCCGAGGCCGAGGCGGTGGCGCTCGAGTGGGTGCGCCCGCAGCAGATGCTCGACGCGCACGCGAACGACGCCCTCACGCTGATCGTGCCGACCTGGGTCATGCTCGACAAGCTCACGAAATATGCCGACGTCGCCGAGGCCCTCGCCGACCTGCGCTCGGGCGGCTTCGAGGAACTCCCGACCCGGGCACGCGACGGTGGCATCATCTGCTGGCCGGGCGACGCGATCTACGACGACCCCGACGCCCCCGGCGAGGCCCGCCACCGCGTCGAGACGGCCACGAAACCCTGGCGTTACCTCCGAGGCTAATCGCCGCCCAGACCGCACTACGCTGAGCACATGAGCCAAGCAGCGTCGCCTCGGCCCGGCATCGCCGAACGCCTCTCGCGCATGATTCAAGTGCCAACCGTGTCGGCCGAACTCGACGCGCGCGGGCGCGAGCCGTTCGAGGCATTCGTCGACCTCCTCGCCGAGCTGTACCCGCGCATCCACGCCTCGCTCGAGCTCGAGCGCATCACCGACTTCGGGCTGCTCTATCGCTGGCCGGGCGCGACGCCGACGGCCGACCCGGTCGTGCTCATGGCGCACTACGACGTCGTGCCGGTCGACGAGTCCGACCCCTGGACCCACCCGCCCTTCGAGGGCCGCATCGAGGGCGGCAGCGTCTACGGCCGCGGCGCGCTCGACGACAAGGGCCCGCTCGTCGTGCTGCTCGACGCCGTCGAAAACCTGCTCGCCGACGAGTTCGTGCCCGCGCGCGACGTCTACCTCTCGTTCGGCGGCAACGAAGAGACCTTCGGGGCCGCGGCCCAGGCGATCGTCGAGGTGTTTCGTGAGCGCGGGCTCACGCCGTGGCTCGTGCTCGACGAGGGCGGCGCGGTCACCGACGCGCCCCTTCCGTTCGTGCGGGGCCTCGCCGCAATGGTCGGCGTCGGCGAGAAGGGCGTCGCGACGGTGCGGCTCACGGCCCGCAGCGACGGCGGCCACGCCTCGACCCCGCCGCCGCTCACCGCCGTCGGCCGCGTCTCGCGCGCGGTCTCGCGGCTCACGCCCACGACGTTCACCGCGCGGGTGCCGGCGGCGATTACCCGGATGCTCGGGCTGTTCGCCGCGCGCAGCACCGGCGTCGGCCGGCTGCTCTATCGGCTGCTTGCGGCCTGGCCCTGGCTCAACGCGCGCGTCTTCGCGCGGCTCGGCGGGGAGGCCGCCGCGCTCGTGCGCACGACCGTCGCGCCCACGGAGATCACCGGCGGCACGGCCCACAACGTGCTGCCCTCGCAGGCCGAGGCCGTCGTCAACCTGCGGCTCGCGCTCGGCGAGACGGTCGCCGGCACGGTGCGGCGGCTGCAGCGCCGCATCGCCGACCGCAGCGTCGCGGTCGAGGTGCTCGAGGGCAGCGACGCGTCGCCCGAGTCGCCGAGCGACGGGCCACAGTTCGCGCTCATCGCCGACGCGGTGCGGGTCTCGCATCCGGCCGCGATCACGGTGCCATACGTGACGATGGCCGCGACCGACTCGCGGTACTTCCACCAGATCTGCCCCGCGACCTATCGCTTCGCGCCGCTGCTCATGAACGCCGAGCAGCGCGCCTCGATCCACGGCGTCGACGAGCGCGTCGACATCGCCGAGCTCGAACGCGGCGAGCGGTTCCACCGCACCCTCATCGAAGGAATCCGCGCGTGAGTGCCCGGCGCCGGCGGGCATCCCTCGGCCCGCTCGCGGGCATCGTCGGCCTGCTCGCCTTCGTCGAATTCACGAGCGGGGTGCTGCAGGGGTACTACACCCCAATGCTCACCGACATCGCGCGGCACCTCGACGTGCACGATGCCGACGTCAACTGGCTCGAGGGCACGCAGCTCATGCTCAGCGCGCTCGTCGTGCCGGCGTTCGCGAAGCTCGGCGACATGTTCGGGCACAAACGGATGCTGCTCTGGTCGACCGCGATCACGGCCATCGCGTCGCTCGCGCTGCCGTTCTCGAACTCGTTCGGGCTCTTCCTCGCCGCGTGGGCGCTGCAGGGCGTCTACGTCGTGTGGTTGCCGCTCGAGGTCGCGATCATCTGGTCGCGCACCCGCGGCCGCGAGGACGCTTCGCTGCTCACGGCCCGCGCCGCCGGCATCCTTGTCGCCACCCTCGAGGCCGGCGCGATCATCGGCGCGCTGCTCGGCGGCCAGCTCGTCGACACGCTGCCGCTCTGGGTCGTGCTGCTCGTGCCGGCGCTGCTCGTCGTCGCGTGCTTCTTCGTGATCCGCTTCGGCGTGCGCGAGTCCGACCTGCTCACGGGCGGCAAGCTCGACCTTGTGGGGCTCGTGCTCGTGTCGCTTGCGCTGATCGCGTTCACGGGCGGCCTGAGCCTGCTGCGGCTCGGGGGAGCCGCGAGCCCGGTGGCCTGGGGCGTCGTCGCGCTCGGCCTGCTGCTGCTCGTGCCGTTCGTGCGCTACGAGCTGCGCCACCCTGACCCGCTCATCGACGTGCGGATGTTCCGCTCGCCAGCCCTCGCGCCCGTGTTCCTCACGGCCGGGCTCTTCGGCGTGAGCGTGCTCGGCTCGCAGGCGCCGCTGTCGACGTTCGCGCGCACCGACCCCGAGGTCTACGGCTACGGACTCGGCACCTCGGGCTTCAGTACCTCGCTCATCATCGGCCTCTACCTCATCGCGATGATCGCGGGCGCGCTGCTCTTCTCGCGCGTCTCGCGCTGGATCACGCCGCGCCTCACGCTCGTCGCCGCGGCGCTGCTCGTCGGCGTCGGCTACCTGCTGTTCCTGCCGCTCCACGATACGTACGCCCAGGTCATCGTGAACATGGTCGTCGCGGGCGTCGGCTCGGGCGCGCTCGTCGCGGCGCTGCCGGCTGCCGCCGCGGCCGCGGCGCCACCGACGCAGACGGGCGTCGCGACGGGCCTCACGAACTCGGTGAAGACGGTCGGCGGCGCGATCGCGTCGGCCACCTTCGGCATCGCGCTCATGCAGGGCGCGGCCGGCACCACGGCGACGACCGAATCGACCGCCGGCTCGCTCGCCGGCTACTTCACGGTGTGGATCGTCTGCGGCGTGACGGCGCTTGTCGCGGCCGTGCTGCTGCTGTTCGTGCCGAAGGCGGCGTTCACGGACACGGCGGCGCCAGCGCCTACGCCTCGGGCTTGAGGCGAATCATCGCCTCCTGCGACACGCTCGCGACGAGCAGGCCCTCGCGGGTGTAGAACTCGCCGTGCGTGAGCGCGCGGCCGCCGTGCGCGTTCGTCGAGTGCAGCACGAGCAGCAGCCACTCGTCGGCGCGCGCGAAGCGGTGCCACCACACGCTGTGGTCGAGGCTCGCGACGCGCAGGCGCGGCTCGGTCCACGCGAGGCCGTGGCGGCGCAGCACGGGGTCGAGCATGAGGTAGTCGCTCGCGTAGGCGAGGGATGCGCGGTGCACGACCTCGTCGTCGGGCAGCTGGTCGACGGCGCGAATCCACACGGCCTGCTCGGCGACGCGGCCGGCGGCGGGCTGCAGGAAGATCGGCTCGTCGGCGTAGCGCAGCTCGAACGGGCGCCGGTTGATCCAGTAGTTCGCGAGGGCCTCACCGGCGACCGCGACCTGGGCAGCCGCGCTCGGCAGCTGCTCGGGGCCGGGGATGCCATGCGGCATCTCGGCGTAGTGGTCGAGCCCCTCGGAGTCGACCTGGAAGCTCGCGATCATCGACCAGATCGGCTCGCCGTACTGGAACGCTTGCACGAGGCGCGTCGAGAACGAGTTGCCGTCGTGGCTGCGCTCGACCGAGAAGGTGATCGGCTCGTTCGCGTTGCCCGGGCGCAGAAAGTTACCGCGCATCGAGTGGATGTGCCGGTCGTCGGCGACGGTGCGGGTCGCAGCGACGAGTGACTGCGCCGCGACCTGCCCGCCGAAGATGCGCCCGTGGGGCATCCACTGGCTCTGCCCCGTGAAGATGTCGCGCGAGGTGCGCGCGCCGGTCTCTGAGAGCGCGAGGGTGTTGAGGAACGATTCGAGCGGCGGCACCTTCTCGAGCTCGGTGAGGTCGACGGCGTCGCCCGGCGCCAGGATCGCGCCGCTCGGGCGATTGCTACCTGCCGCGAGCGGCGAGACCGGGTGCTGTGGTGATTCGTTCACACGGTCAGCTTAGCGAGCGGGCTGCTGCTGGGTGATGCAGTGCACGCCGCCGCCGCGCGCGAAGATGGGGCGCGCATCCACCGGCACGATCTCGCGGCCGGGGTAGGCCTCGGCGAGCACCTCGAACGCCTCGATGTCGTTCGCGTCGTTGAAGGCGCAGGCGATGACCGCGTCGTTCGCGACGAGGTGATTGATGTAGCTGTAGTCGACCCAGCCCTCGGCGTCGCGGAGCTCCTTTGGCGCGGGCACGCGCAGGATTTCGCGGGGCGTGTCGGTCGCGTCGAAGGCGTCGGTGAGGGCCTCGATGACCTGCTGCGTCACGGCGAAGTCGGGATGCGCTTCGTCGCGCTGGTCGTGCACGAGCACGCGGCCGTCGGGCGTGTAGCTCGCGACGATGTCGACGTGGCCGCGCGTGCCGAACTCCTCGGAGTCGCGGGTGAGGCCGCGGGGGAGCCAGACGGTCGAGGTGGTGCCGAGCTTGTCGGCGAGCTCCTGCTCGACCTTTGCGGTGTTCCAGTTCGGGTTGCGGCCCGGGTCGAGCTGCACGGTGCGGGTCGCCATGACCTGGCCGGCGCCGTCGACGTGAATGCCGCCGCCCTCGTTGACGAGCGGCGAGTCGACGACGCGCACGCCGGCGAGCTCGGCGACGCGGCGGCCGATGTGCTGGTCCTTGTCCCAGTTCGCCCACGATTGGGCGCCCCAGCCGTTGAACACCCAGTTCACCGCGACGAGCTCGTCGCCGTCGAAGGCGAACGTCGGGCCGATGTCGCGCATCCAGGCGTCGTTGAGCTCGGCCTCCTCGATGTGCACGCGGCTCGAGAGCGCGCGCTTCGCGGCGCCGAGCTCGGAGCGCGGCACGAGAATCGTCACGGGCTCGAAGTCGACGGTGGCGTTCGCGACCGACGCCCACGTGGCGCGGGCCTCGTCGGCATCGGCTTCGGAGCTACCGAAGAGGTAGCCGGGGCCGGGCCAGGCCATCCAGGTGCGCTCGTGGCGCTCCCATTCCGCGGGCATCTTCATTGTTGCGAGTCCTTTCGGGCGGGTACGCTCGTCAGCTTAATCGATTTAGTTGGTCGCCGCTCGGGCGCGGAGTTCGACGTTGAGTTGCTGCTCGCGGGGCACATCGGCGCCCTCGAGCAGATCGAGCAGCAGCTGGGCGCAGCGCGCGCCGAACTCGCTCGGCCGCAGGTCGATCGCGGTGACCGGCGGGTCGAGCAGGCGGTCGGACTGCGCGTCGGTGTACGACGCGAGCCGAACATCCTCGGGGATGCGCTGCCCGCGCGAGCGCAGCACACCGGCGACGCTCGTGGCCGTGCCGTCGGGCACCGCGACAATTGCGTCGACGCTGTCGGGAAGCGTCGCGCAGGCGGCCTGAATCTCTTCGGTCTCGGGCGAGAACGACACCGGCACCTCGTGCACCTCGACCGCCGAGTCGTCGGCGAAGCGGCGGGCGGCGCGGGCGACCTCGATGCCCCAGGCGGTGTCTTCGGGCGGCAGCAGGACGCCGATCGAGGTCGAGCCCCGCTGCTCGAGGTGGCGCAGCAGCCCGGTCATCTCGCGCTCGTGGTCGACGAAGACGACGCCGTCGGGCTGCGGCTGGCCCTCGGGCACGCGCTCGCCCGTGACGACCTCGCGGCCGGCGCCGAGCACGGCGCGGGCGAGCGGGTCGGTCGTGCGCACATCCACCGTGACGATGCCGTCGACGTGCGCGAGAAACGGGCGCGGGTCGCCGTGCTGCGGCAGGATCAGGGCGGCGACGCCCCGGTCGCCGGCCGCGTTGCTCACGCCGACCGCGAAGTCGGCGTAGTACCACTGCAGCGTCGTGCCGGGCGGCAGGTAGATGCCGATCGTGTCGGTGCGGCGGCGACGCAGGTTGCGGGCGCTCACGTTGACGACGTAGCCGAGGGCACCCGCGGCGTCGAGCACCGTGTCGCGGGTAGAAGGGCTCACGCCCGGCAGCCCACGCAGCGCAAGCGACGCGGCGGCGGTCGACACTCCGGCGCGCGCCGCGACGTCGCGCAGGGTGGGTCGGCTCACTTGCCGGCCTTGGGCGCGCTGAGCTGTTCGCGCACCTTCTTGCGCAGCACCTTGCCGAGCAGCGACTTCGGCAGCGCGTCGACGACGGTGTAGCTGCGCGGCACCTTGAACTCGGCGAGGTGGTCGTGCGCGTACGCGCGGGTGGCAGCCTCGTCGAAGCTCGCGCCCTCGTCGAGCACGATCGCCGCGGTCACCGACTCGGCGCCCGACGAACCGCGCTGGATGCCGACGACGGCGGCCTCGGCGATGCCCGGCACCTGCACGAGCACCTGCTCGACCTCGGTGGGGGCGACGTTGTAGCCGCCCGTGATGATGAGCTCCTTGGCGCGGTCGACGACGGTGATGAAGCCGTCGGCGTCCTGCGTCACGAGGTCTCCCGTGCGCAGCCAGCGGCCGGGCAGCAGCACCTTGTCGGTCTCCTCCTGGTTGTTCCAGTAGCCCTGGAACACCTGCGGCCCGTGCACGATGAGCTCGCCGACCTCGCCGAGCGGAACATCCTCATCGGGGTTGTCGGGGTTCACGACGCGAATCGTCGTGGAGGCGTGGGGCAGGCCGATCGTGCCGATCTTGCGGGTCGGGCCGAACGGGTTCGAGAACACGATGGGGGAGGCCTCGGTGAGGCCGTAGCCCTCGTTGAGCCCGCCACCGGCGACGGCCTCCCACCGCTCGACCACGGCGTCGGTCAGCGTCATCGCGCCGCTCATCGCGTAGCGCACGTTCGAGAGGTCGAGGCGACCCTCGCGGGCGATGCGCGCGAGGCGGTCGAACATCGGCGGCACGCCCGGGTAGAACGTGGCGGGGTGCACCTTCGACGCGTCGACGATGAGGTCGGGGTCGAAGGAGGGGAACAGGGTGACGCGCGAGGCGGTCACGACGCCGTAGATCGTGCCGAGGAGGTTGCCGAACGAGTGGAACATCGGCAGGAACGCGTAGATCGTCTCCTCGCCCATCGTGAATTCGGGCATCCACGCCTGACCCTGGCGGCCGTTCGCGAGCAGGTTCGCGTGCGAGAGCATGGCGCCCTTCGGGGTGCCGGTCGTGCCCGAGGTGTACGCGAGCATCGCGATGTCGTCGGGGCCGGGCTTCGGCACCTCGTCGCCGATCGGCACCTGGTGCAGAATCTTCTCGAACGGCACGGTGCCCGGCGCCTTGCCGGTGAGCTTGTCGCGCGACTCGCGCGCCTTCTTCACGGGCAGCTTGAGCAGCAGCTGCATCTTCGTCGGCATCATCTTCGTCATGTTCACCGAGATCACCCGGCGCACGTCGACCTCGCCGGCGAGCGACTGTACGACCGGCGCGAGCTTGTCCCACGCGATCGTGAACACGGCGCCGTGGTCCTGGTACTGCGTGCGCAGCTCGCTGCGAGTGTAGAGCGGGTTGTGCTCGACGACGGTCGCGCCGAGGCGCAGGGTCGCGTAGTAGGCGATGACGTGCTGCGGGCAGTTCGGCAGCACGATCGCGACGCGGTCGCCGCGCTTCACGCCGATGCGGCGCAGGCCATTCGCGAAGCGCACGACGTGGTCGTGCAACTGCGCGAAGGTCAGCTCGGCACCGAAGAATTCGATCGCGGGCCGGTCGGCGAACTTACGGGCCCGGTCGGCCAGCTCGTCGTAGAGCGAGGTCGTAACCGGCTCAATATCGCGGGGAACCCCCGGGGCGTAGTTCTTGGTCCACACGCGATTCGCGTTGAACTCGGCAACGTTGACTGCGGCATCGCTCATATGGACAGTTTATTGACCAGAATGGAAGCATGTCTCGGAAACAGCTCGGCATGCGCGAAGTGGGTGACGCGTACGACGACGGCAGCGCCACAATTCTGCACGTCGACATGGACGCGTTTTTCGTTGCCGTCGAGGTGCGTGACCGCCCCGAGCTGCGCGGGGAGCTCGTCATCGTCGGCGGCGCAGGCGGCCGCGGGGTCGTCTCGTCGGCGAGTTACGAGGCCCGAGCGCTCGGCGTGCACGCCGCAATGCCGATGGTGCGGGCGCTCCAGCTGGCGCCCGGGGCCACCGTGATCTCGGGGCACATGCACAAATATCGCGAGGCGTCTCACGCGGTCATGGCGATTTTCCGCGAGTTCACACCGCTCGTCGAGCCGCTCTCGATCGATGAGGCGTTTCTCGACGTGTCGGGCTCGGTGCGGCTGTTCGGCTCGCCCTCGGAAATCGCCCGGCGCATCCGCCGCGAGGTGCACGCGCGCACCGGCCTGACCTGCTCGGTCGGCGTCGCGTCGACGAAGTTCGTGGCGAAGCTCGCGAGCGGCAAGTGCAAGCCTGACGGGCTGCTCGTGATTCCCGAATCCGAGACGATCCCGTTTCTGCACTCCCTGCCCGTGGGCGCCCTCTGGGGCGTCGGCGAGACGACCGAGACGAAGCTGCGCGGCCGGGGCATCCACACGGTGTTTGAGCTCGCGCACACGCCACCCGCGGCGCTCGAGCGCATCGTCGGCAAATCGATGGGCGCGCACCTCGCAAACCTTGCGTGGGGGCGCGACTCGCGTCCTGTCGAGGTGACGCGACGCGAGAAGTCGGTGTCGCACGAGCAGACGTTTGAAGACGACGTGACCTCGCACGCGGCCCTGCAGCGTGAGGTGCGGGCGCAGGCGGATGCGGTGGCCGCGCGACTTCGCCGGGCCGGCCTCGCGGCGGCGACCGTCGCGGTGAAGCTACGCTGGTCAAACTTTGCGACGGTGTCGCGGCAGGCGCGCCTCGAGCGGCCCTCCGACACGGGCCTCACGCTGTATCGCGCGGCCGCGCAGCTCGTGGACGAGCTGCATGCCGAGGGCCGCCCGGTGCGGCTCATTGGTGTGCGCGCGGCCGACCTCGTCGAGGCCGGGCAGGCAACGTCGCTGCTGCTCTGGGACGAGCAGCACGACGACGAGTGGTCGGCGGCCGAGCGGGTGGCGGATGCGGCGGTTGCGAAGTTCGGTAAGGCCGCGATCCGCCCCGCTTCGCTGCTCGGCCGTGGTGAGCGTCGCGACGGCGGCACGGGCCTCAGCGAGCGCCCGAACCGACCGTCGACCTAGGCGCACTTACTTGTAGTTGTAGAAGCCCTCGCCGGTGGCGATGCCGAGCTTGCCCTTGTCGATGAAGTCCTCCTTGAGGACCTTCGCGAACTTCTGCGACTCATCGTCGCCCATGATCGACACGTTGTAGGCGGTCGTGAGGCCGATGATGTCGAAGATCTCCATCGGGCCTCGGGGTGCGCCGGTGCCGATGCGCCAGGTCTTGTCGATCGTCTCGGCGTCGGCGATGCCGTTCGCATAGAGGTAGCCGGCGGCGTTGAGCAGCGGCACGAGCAGTGTGTTGAGCACGTAGCCAGGCTGCTCCTTCTTTACCTCGATCGGCACCATGCCCTGTTCCTTCGCGAACTCGACCACGGTCTTATACACCTCGGGGTCGGTGTCGGCGGTGCCCATGACCTCGGCGGTGTTCTGTGCCCAGATCTGGTTCGCGTAGTGGAGCGCGAGGAACTTGTTCGGACGGCCGGTCGCGTCCTTGAAGCTCGAGGGCAGTAGGGTCGACGAGTTCGTGGCGAAGATCGTCTTCTCGGGGGCGAGGGCGCCGACCTTCTCCCACGTCGACGTCTTGATCTCGGGGCTCTCGGGCACGGCCTCGATGATGAGGTCGGCGTCGGCAACCGCGGCGGCGAGGTCGCTCGTTGCGGTGAGGCGCTCGAGCGCGGCCGCAGACTTGCCGTCCTTTGCGCCCTCAACCTCGGCGTCGTAGCGCTGGGCGAGGCCCGCGAAGCGCTCCTTCGCCGCGGCGACGGCGTCGTCGTTGATGTCCCATGCGGTGACGGTGAAGCCGGCGTAGGCGGTCTGGTACGCGATCTGCGAACCGAGCACGCCCGAGCCGAGCACGGTGACGTTCTTGATGTCAGTCATTGCTTTCCTTCTTTCCTGTGACCGTGGCGAGATAGCCCCGAACGATAAGCTCGGTTTGGCCACGGAAGTGTGCGGTGAGGTCGTCGGGGGAGCGCCCGTCGCGATCGGCGAGCACGATCTGCAGGTGCAGGGATGCGTAGATCGCCTCGGCCGCCAGGTGGGCCGCTTCGGCGGAGTCGGGCCGTTCGGAGACCTCGAGCAGCAGCTTGCCGATCGCGTCAATGAGCCGCTCGACGATGGCGACCGCCTCGGCGCAGTGCTCCTCGTGCCGGTCGCCGTCGAGCGCGGCGCGCTGATACGCGACGAGGTTCTCGAGCTGCGTGCGGTCGTCGATGAACGGCGCCACGAGCGCGATGATGCGGTCGGTCGGGGTGCCGTGCCCCGCATCCGCGTATTTGGCAAGCCGTGCGCTCAGCGTGGCGTTGCCGACCATGAGCATGAGCGCGGGCTTCGAAGACGCGTAGCGAAACAGCGTGCCGTGCGAAAGGTCGGCGGCCTCGGCGATGGCGCTCGTGGTCGTCGCGGCGTAGCCGTGCTTGGCAAACAGACGGCCAGCTTCGGCGAGAATGCGAGTGCGCTTCTCGCGCTTGTTGCGCTCGCGGCGCCCCGGCGGTGCTTCCGTCATCCGCATCACCCTCTCCACTCAGTCCAAAACTCCGAACTGACTTATTAATGAGCATACTCACTTTTAGGATTCGGTCAAGACAGTTCGATTGTGGCCCGGCACACCCGACTTCGGTACCCTGTGCGCATGAAGCTGCTGCTGCTGTCCATGCAGGCTGGTGCCCTGTGGGGCTTTCTGCGCAACCACCTCGAGCACCCGGGCAAGGCGCGAATCGGCTTCGTGCACGACGCGATCGGGCGCGTGCCCGAGCACGACACGATGCAGGCATGGATTTACGAGGAGCGCCAGCGCGTCGTCGACCTCGTCGAGACAGTTGACGACCTCTTCCTCGCCGAGATGACGCCCGACGAGGTGGCCGAGGCCCTCGACCGCATCGACGCGCTCTACGTGCGCGGCGGCAACACCTTCCTCCTCCGCGAGGCGATGCGCGTCTCCGGCGCCGACAAGCTCATCGTCGAGCGCGTCAAGGCGGGCCTGCCCTACATCGGCCTGAGTGCCGGCTCGATCGTCGCGGGCCCGAGCCTCGAGCCCGCCGTGCCGATGGACGACCCCGACGAGGCGCCCAACCTGCCGAGCTACCGGGGCCTGGGCCTCATCGACTCGGTCATCGTGCCGCACGCCGACGGCCAGTTGCCGCCGTACCCGCCCGAAATGATCTCGAGCATCCTCACCACCTACAGCGATCGCTATCAGCTGCAGCCGGTCGAAGACGACCAGGCCTACGTCGTCGACGACCGCGGCGAACGCCTCATCTCCTCCGCCGACTAGCGCCGCGCTACTCGAGCTGCGGGGCGAACACCGCGGCGGTGTGCGGTGGCAAGAACGCGTGCGTACCGTCGACCGTGACGCGCTCGTCGGTCGTGAACACGATCTCGGGCAGCTCCTCATACGAGGTCCACGCGATGTCGACGTCGAGTTCGAGCCCGCGCGCCGCATCCGAGAAGTTGCAGACCACCTCAAGGTCGCCCCGCCAGAACGTGAAGACGCCGAGCTCGGCGTCGGCCTTCGCCGACACGTCCCGTAGCCACGGCCGCGTGAGCTGTGGACGGCTGCGGCGCAACGCGATGAGCCGGCGGTAGACATCGAGCAGCCACTGCCGCTCGGGGCTGTCGAGCTCCATCCACTCGAGGCGGGATGCGCGGAACGTGTCGGGGTCCTGCGGGTCGGGCACCTGCGACTCGTCCCAGCCCATGCGCGAGAACTCGCTGATGCGGCCGCGGCTGACCGCCTCGGCGAGCTCGGGTTCGGGGTGCGACGAGAAGTACTGGAACGGCGTCGTCGCGCCCCACTCCTCGCCCATGAACAGCATCGGTGTGAACGGCGAGCACATCATCAGCGTCGCGCCCACCGCGAGCTGCCCGACGCTCACGGTTTCGCTGAGCCGGTCGCCGCGGGCCCGGTTGCCGATCTGGTCGTGGTTCTGCGTCGACACGACGAGGCGCCACGCGTTCGTCGCGGGCGCGAGCGGCCGCCCGTGGTGCCGGCGGCGGAAGGTCGACATCGCGCCGTTGTGGAAGAAGCCCTGCGTAAACACCTTCTCGAGCGCGCCGAGGCCGTGGCCGGGCGTGCTCGCGAAGTCCTCGTAGTAGCCGTCCGACTCGCTCGAGAGCGAGACGTGCGCGGCGTGGTGGAAGTCATCCGACCACTGGCCGGTGAGCGCGTAGCCACCGGCCGCGCGCGGCGAGATGAGCCGCGGCGCGTTCATGTCGGACTCGGCGATGAGTGTCAGCGGGCGGCCGAGGAATGCCGAGCACGCCTCGACCTCGTTCGCGAGCTCCTCGAGGATGTGCGTTGCGCGGGTGTCGATGAGCGCGTGCACCGCGTCGAGTCGCAGACCATCGACGTGAAAGTCGGTGAGCCACATCAGCGCGTTGTCGATGATGTACTGGCGCACCTCGTCGGAGTCGAAGTCGTCGAGGTTAATCGCGTCGCCCCAGTCGGTCTGGTGACGCGACGAGACGTACGGACCGAATTTGCCGAGGTAGTTGCCGGATGGGCCGAGATGGTTGTAGACGACGTCCTGAATCACGCCGAGGCCGCGCTCGTGGCAGGCGTCGACGAAGCGCTGGTAGGCGCCGGGCCCACCGTAGGCCTCGTGTACCGCGTACCAGTAGACGCCGTCGTAGCCCCAGCCGGCGTCGCCGTTGAAGGCGTTGACCGGCATGGGCTCGACGAAATCGACGCCGAGGTTGACGAGGTGGTCGAGTCGCTCGATCGCGGCGTCGAGCGTGCCGTCGGGAGTGAACGTGCCGACGTGGAGCTCGTAGATCACGCTGCCCGCGAGCTGGCGGCCACGCCACTGCTCGTCCTGCCACTCGTAGGCGTCAGGGTCGAAGGTGCGCGAGGGACCGTGCACACCAGCCGGCTGCCGGCGCGAGCGCGGGTCGGGCGTCACCGCATCCTCATCGTCGATGAGGTAGCCGTAGTCGACCTCGCTCGGCAGCTCGGGCAGGCCCTCGGGCCGCCACCAGCCGCCTCGCTCTTGGCGCATCTCGTAGGTGTCGGCTTCGATGCGCACGCGCATGCGCTGCGCCCTCGGTGCCCACACGTCGAATCGGCTGTCGCGCACTACTCCTCCTCGTAATCGCTGCGGGCGAGCATCGCCACGGGCAGGTGCTCGAGCAAGTGCGCGACGGCGACCTCGCCCGAGTAGGCGGTACCGTTCACCTGGTCGACCCAGCGGCCCTCGGGCAGTTCGAGATGGGTGTCGTGCCAGCCGCCGCCAAGTTCGAGGTCGATCGGCAGCCGCGTGGCGAGCACCACGACGCCGCCGCGGTCGACGGCGATGAGGTGGTCGGCCGAGGCGCCGCTGGCGTGCAGTGGCCGATACTCGGCGAACCGCTCGCGCAAGCCCTTGCGCAGGCGCAGGCCGATCACCGTGAGCAGCAGCTTCACGCTGCCGGTCGGGTCAGTGTCATCGAATGCCGGGCGAGCGCCGCGCAGAATCGCGCCCAACGCCGTCGTCTGCTCGACCCACGGCACCGGCCGGCGGTTGTCGGGGTCGACGAGCGAGTGCTGCCAGAGCTCGGTGCCCTGGTAGACATCGGGCACACCGGGGCCGAGCAGTTGCAGGGCCTTCATCGAGAGCGAGTTTGACCAGCCAGGTCGCCGCAGCTCCTCCGTGAGGTTCGCGACGATCGCGCGGGCGGCCGGATGGTCAAAGGCCGCGTCGACGGCTGCGCGCAGCTCATCCTCGTACTCGGCATTGACCTCGGTCCAGGTCGTGAAATCGCCGGCCTCGCGCGCCGCCTTCTCGGCGTAGGCGTAGAGGCGCTCGCGGCTGGCGGGCCAGACACCGATGATCGCCTGCCAGAGCAGGTTGCCGAAGGCCGGGTTCGAGAGCGGCGCGATTTCGAGCAGCTGCTCGAGCGAGTCGCGCCAGAGTTCCGGGCGCTCGCTCAGCGCATCGAGCCTGGCCCGCACATCCTCACTGCGCTTCGTGTCGTGCGTCGTCAGCGCGGTCTGCGCGTGCGGCCAGCGCTCCTGGCGCTCGGCCTGCAGCTCGTGGAACCGCTCGGGCGGGTACGCGAAGATCGACGGGTCACCGCCAACCTCGTTCAGCGAGGTGAGGCGCGAGTAGCGATAGAACGAGCGGTCCTCGACCGCCTTCGCCATGACCATGCCGCTCGTCTGCTGAAACCGCAGGGCGCCGGGGTTCGCCGGGTCGCGCAGCTTGCCGAGCACGCGCTCGATTTCTTCACCGAGGTCGCTCCGCCAGTCGGCCGCATCCCGTGCCGCCTGCTCGAGGTACTCGAGCCCCTCGGGCAGATACGTGCGGTACACCGAGAAGCAGGCGGCGATCTCGCTGATCGCGTCGACGGTGACGTCGTCGGGCTCGGCGACGCCGTCGAGGTCGCGCGCGACGCGGCGCATCTCGGCGTGCAGCTGGCCGTCCGTGACGAAGCGCTTCGAGCTGTGCACGAGCGTTGGCCAGTCATCGACGTCCTCGTGCGAGAGCGCGGCGGCCTGCTCGTCGAGATCGTCGCGGCCCTTGTCGTCAATGAGCACACGCTCGAACTCGCCGAGCGCGTCGTAGCCGGTCGTGCCGTCGATCGGCCACGGCTGCAGCTGCTCGCCGGGCTCGAGGATCTTTTCGACCGAGAGGTAGACGTTCGCGTGCTCGCGCAACCGCTGCAGGTAGCCGCGCGGGTCGCGCAGGCCATCGACGTGGTCGATGCGCAGGCCATCAACGAGGCCCTCGCGCACCCACGAGAGGATCTCGGCGTGGGCCGCGTCCCACACCTCCGGCTCCTCGACCCGCACCCCCGAGAGCTCGGTGACGGTGAAGAAGCGGCGGTAGTTGAGCGACCAGTCGCCGCGGCGCCAGTGCACGAGCGCGTAGTGCTGGGCGTCGTGCACGGCGCGCACACCGAGCGAGTCGTCGTCGGCGCTGCCCGGGGCGAGCGGATACTCGTGGTCGTAGTAGCGCAGCACCCCCGCCTCGCGGTCGATAGTCATGCCATTGATGGGCGCGCCGGGCTCGGTCGGCATGTCGGCGTCGCCGATCACGGGCAGCAGCAGCTTGCCGTCGCCCGCCGGCCAATCGATGTCGAAGAAGTGCGCGAACCGCGAGGCCTCACCGTGTTGCAGCACATCCCACCACCACGGGTTTTGCCGCGGCACTGCGACGCCCACGTGGTTCGGCACGATGTCGACGAGGATGCCGAGGCCGGCCTCGTGCGCGGCCGAGGCAAGGCGCACGAGGGCCTCGCGGCCGCCACGGGCCTCGTCGACTCGACTCGGGTCAACCACGTCATACCCGTGCGTCGACCCCTGGGTCGACTGCAGGATGGGGGAGAGATAGAGCCAATCCACGCCGAGATCGACAAAGTAGGGCACAAGACGGGCGGCATCGTCGAGGGTGAACTCCGAAGAGAGCTGGAGTCGGTAGGTGCTCGCCGGGGTGCGCATGCGATTCCTTTCGCTAGCTCATGGACGTTTGATCGGTCGGCGATGGGCTGATGACGGAGATCGACGACGTGATAGTCGGCACGGCATCTGCCTCGCTCCACTCGCGCAACACTGCCATAGACCGCTGGGGCATCACGAAGGTGTCGCCGGGCTGGGCGTGCGTGCGCTCGCCGCTGGCCGTGTCGACCACGACTTCCCACGTCATCGAGATCTCGTGCGAGGGCACGGTCACCTCGACGTCGGTTTCTGATGCGTTGAAGTAAATGAGGAATGATTTGTCGGTGATGCGCTGTCCCCACGCGTCGCGACCGGTGATCGCGTCGCCGTTGAGGAAACACCCCATGGCGCGCACAAACGCCTCGTTCCAGTCCTCGCCCTCCATACGGCTGCCATCGGTCGACAGCCACACGACGTCGGGTAGGCCCTCGCCCTCGCCACGCTTCGCGATGCGGCCCGAGAAGAAGTGTCGGCGGCGGAATGTCGGGTGGTTGTGACGCAACTCGGCGAGGCGCCGGGTGAATTCGACGAGCTCGACGTCGGCCGTGTCCCAGTGCACCCAGCTCAGCTCCGAGTCCTGGGCGTAGGTATTGTTGTTGCCGTTCTGCGTGCGACCGAGCTCGTCGCCGTGCAGCAGCATCGGCACGCCCTGCGAGAGCAAGAGTGTCGCGATGAAGTTGCGCTGCTGACGCCCGCGCAGTTCGTTAATCGCCGGGTCGTCGGTCGGGCCCTCGACGCCCGAGTTCCACGAGCGGTTGTGGCTCTCGCCGTCGCGGTTCTCTTCGCCGTTCGCGTCGTTGTGCTTGTCGTTGTACGAGACGAGGTCGCGCAATGTGAAGCCGTCGTGCGCCGTGACGAAGTTGATGGATGCCACGGGTCGGCGGCCGTCGCGCTGATAGAGATCGCTTGAGCCCGTGATGCGGGTGGCGAACTCGCCGAGGGTCGCGGGCTCGCCGCGCCAGAAGTCGCGCACGGTGTCGCGGTACTTGCCGTTCCACTCGGTCCACAGCGGCGGGAAGTTGCCCACCTGGTAGCCGCCTGGGCCCACATCCCACGGCTCGGCGATGAGCTTCGCCTGCGAGACGATCGGGTCTTGCTGCACCAGGTCGAAGAAGCTCGAGAGCTTGTCGACGTCGTGCAGCTCGCGCGCGAGCGTCGAGGCGAGGTCGAAGCGGAATCCGTCGACGTGCATCTCGAGCACCCAATACCGCAGCGAGTCCATGATCAGCTGCAGCGAGTGCGGGCTGCGCATGTTGAGCGAGTTACCCGTGCCCGTGTAGTCGGTGTAGTAGCGCTTGTCATCAGCCTCGAGCTTGTAATAGGCCTCGTTGTCGATGCCGCGGAAGCTCAGGGTTGGGCCGAGGTGGTTGCCCTCGGCCGTGTGGTTGTAGACAACGTCGAGGATCACCTCGATGTTGTTCGCGTGCAGGGTCTTCACCATCGCCTTGAACTCCTGCACCTGCTGA
This sequence comes from Gulosibacter sediminis, assembly GCF_030011715.1. NCBI lineage: Bacteria > Bacillati > Actinomycetota > Actinomycetes > Micrococcales > Microbacteriaceae > Gulosibacter > Gulosibacter sediminis. The sequence continues at coordinate 30,683 of NZ_JASCYH010000020.1, forward strand.
CCGTCGTCGCCGGCCGACGAGTAGTCGCCGTGCGGCGCGAAGTAGTTCAGGGTGTTGTAGCCCCAGTAGTTGCGCAGGCCCTTCTCGACCAGGGTTGAGTCGTGCACGAACTCGTGCACCGGCATGAGCTCGATCGCGGTCACGCCGAGGTTCTTGAGGTGGTTGACAACTGAGGGATGCGCGATGCCCGCGTAGGTGCCGCGCATGTCCTCCGGCACATCCGGGTGGAGCTGGGTGAGGCCCTTTACGTGCGCCTCGTAGATGAACGAGTCGGCGTAGGGCGTGCGCGGGTGGCGGTCGCCGACCCAATCGAAGAAGGGGTTGATGACGACACCCTTAGGCATCGACGCGGCCGAGTCCTCGTCGTTTCGAGAGTCGGGGTCGCCGAAGTTGTACGCGAACACCGATTGGTTCCACTCGATGTTGCCGTCGATCGCCTTCGCGTACGGGTCGAGCAGTAGCTTGTTTGGGTTGAAGCGTTGACCGCTCGCCGGGTCGTAGGGGCCGTGCACGCGGTAGCCGTACCGCTGCCCGGGCAGCACCTTGGGCAAGTAGCAGTGCCAGACGAAGCCGTCGCGTTCGAAGAGGCGCACGCGCGTTTCGACACCTTCGTCGTCGAACAGACAGAGCTCGACCAACTCGGCGCCCTCCGAGAAGATCGCGAAGTTGGTGCCCGAGCCGTCATAGGTTGCTCCGAGCGGGTACGGCGTTCCTGGCCAGCTCTGGATCGTGTCTTGAGTCACGCTGCAAGCGTAGTGCGCAGCATCGGCGGCTTCCTGACTTTGCCCAGATGGGCCGCCTATCGTGACCTGCATGACTGACGCAACCACCGCATCCGAGTCGATCGAGCAGGTCGAATTCACGGCAGGCAACGTCTGCCTGCCGCTGGGCTACGTGCTGACCGACGCCTATGGCACCCGCTTCCGCCCGAACATCGTCGCGCTGCTCGCCGCGCTCACGCCACTCATGGTCGTGTCGGGCTGGGCCGTGCCGCGCATCCTCAAGGCGCTGAAGAAGAAGCGCCGCTAGGTGACGACGCAGCGTACGAGCTGCATCCTCGCCATCGACGGCCGGTCCGGCGCCGGGAAGACGACCCTCGCGAGCGATGTCGCGCTCGTGACGGGCGCGCAGCTCGTGCACGTCGAAGACTTCTACCCGGGCTGGGGCGGGCTTGCCGACGGCGCCGACTACCTCGTGCGCGAGGTGCTCGAGCCCGTGCTCGCGGGCGACGTCGTCGTGCCGCGGCGCTGGAACTGGCATGCTGACGCGTTCGAGCTCGGCGTGCCCGTGCATCCGGGGCTCATCGTGGTCGAGGGATGCGGTGCCCTGTCGCGTGCGAGCCGGCGGCTCGTGACCCTGGGCGCGTGGTTCGACGTCGATGCCGAGCTGCGGCACCGGCGCGCGTCGCTGCGCGACGGCGACGATGCCTGGTGGGAGGCGTGGCGCGCACAGGAGGACGCGTTCTATGCGGCCGAGGGCTCGGCCGACCTCGCCGACGTCACGCTGCCCGTCGATATCGGCGTCGCCGAGACGATTGCCGTGCTCGCGGACCACGGCTGGCCCGCGCCGGAAATCGCTCGTTAGCCCCAGCCGAGCTCGTGCAACTGCGCGTCGTCGATGCCGTAGAAGTGGCCGATTTCGTGCACGAGCGTCACGTGAATCTCGTGGCGCAGCTCGTCGAGTGAGCTGCAGTAGTCGAGCAGCGGCTCGCGAAACAGAATGATGCGGTCGGGCAGCGGGCCCCAGTCGTAGGTGCCGCGCTCGGTGAGGTCGACGCCGTCGTAGACCCCGAGTATCCAGCCGTCTTCGGGCCGGTCTTCGACGAGGAAGACGACGTTGTCGAGCCCATCGACGGCGGCATCGGGCAGCGCGTCGAGCTCGGCGACGACGAGTCGCTCGAAGGCATCGAGGTCGATGTTGGGAAACTCGAGGTGCTCGTCGGGCATAGCGCCAGCCTAGTGATCGTGTTTGTCGGGCGTCGCCCGTGCGATCGGGGCGCTGAGCTTGAAGTGAATGGCGAGCGTGCGGATGAGGAAGCACGCGATCGCGCCGACGAGCTGCGTCGAAACGCCGAGCACGCCGTCGAGATGCCAGATGGCGAATGGCACGACGACGAGGGTCGCGCCGACGAGGGCGGGGATCGCGTAGAGCTCGCTCGTCAGGATGGTCGGCACCCGGCCGAGCATCATGTCGCGGATCGTGCCGCCGCCGACCGCGGTGATGACGCCGAGGAGCACGGCGGGAATCGGCTCGACTCCGAACGCGAGGGCCTTTTGCGCGCCGACGACGCAAAAGAGGCTGAGGCCGATCGCGTCGAGCACCTGCACGGTCGAATTGAGGATGTGGTGCGGCCGTGCGACGAAGAACGCGATGAGCGCGCCGAGGAGCGCGACCGCGAGGTAGATCCAGTCGCCAAACATTGCCGGGGGAGTGTCGCCGAGCAACACGTCGCGCACCACGCCGCCGCCCGTCGCGGTAATGATGCCGAGGGTGACGACGCCGACGATGTCGAGCCGCACGACACGCGTCGCCGCCATCGCGCCATTCAGAGCGAACGCGAAGGTGCCGAGGTAGTCGAAGAGCCCCACGATGAGTTCGGCGGTAATCACAGAGCCATGGTCGCACCACCGAGAATGAAGACCGTACATTTAGTGCGATCTGCGCTCTGTGTAAACTTTCGAACTGTCGGCCGAATCGATGACGTTTTGGCCTGCCATCAAACCCAACCCGCAATGAGGTGAGACATGTCGCAGCAGCGCATTTCGGCGCTCAACACGCCCGAACGACAGGGCCTATACGATCCCGTGTTTGAACGGGACTCATGCGGCCTCGCCATGGTGGCAACTCTGCGCCGCGCGCCCGGCCACGACGTCGTCGAGGGAGCCCTCGATGCGCTCCGCCACCTTGAGCACCGCGGCGCCGTCGGGTCCGACGAGGGCACCGGTGACGGCGCCGGCATCCTGTCGCAGATTCCTGACGAGTTCTTCCGCGCCGTCGTCGACTTTCCTCTCCCGAGCCCGGGGGAGTACGCCGCCGGTCTCGTGTTCCTCCCCGTTGACGAGCCCGACGCCGCGGCCAAGGCGATCGAGCGCATCGCGTCGCAGGAACGCCTCAAGGTGCTCGGCTGGCGCGAGGTTCCGACCCGACCCGAGGTGCTCGGTTCGCTCGCGCGCGACGCGATGCCGGCCATCCGCCAGATCTTCGTGACCTCGGCGACAACCAGGGCGAGCGGCATCGAGCTCGACCGCCTCACGTTCCGCATGCGCAAGCGCATCGAGCGCGAGCTCGGCGACTACCTGCCCTCGCTGTCGGCGCGCACCGTTACCTACAAGGGCATGGTCACGACGCTGCAGCTCGAGGACTTCTACCCCGACCTCAGCGACCAGCGCTTCACCTCTCGCCTCGCGATCGTGCACTCGCGCTACTCGACGAACACGTTCCCCTCGTGGCCGCTCGCGCAGCCGCTGCGCATGATCGCGCACAACGGCGAGATCAACACCGTCGAGGGCAACCGCCACTGGATGCTCGCTCGACAGTCGCAGCTTGAGAGCGAGCTGCTGGGCGACCTGCGCCCGCTCTACCCGATCATCACCGAGGGCCTGAGCGACTCGGGCTCGTTCGACGAGGTGCTCGAGCTGCTCACGCTCTCGGGCCGCAGCCTGCCGCACGCCATGATGATGATGGTGCCGGAGGCGTGGGAGAACTCCGACGACATGCCCCAGCAGTTGCGCGACTTTTACGAGTTCCACTCGCTGCTCATGGAGCCGTGGGACGGCCCCGCGTCGATCTCGTTCACCGACGGCCGCTTCGTCGGCGCGACGCTCGACCGCAACGGGCTGCGCCCCGGCCGTTGGATGGTCACCGAGGACGGCCTCGTCGTCGTCGCGAGCGAGACCGGCGTCATGCCGCACCTCGAGCCCGAGCGCATCCGTGCCCGCGGCCGCCTGCAGCCCGGCGTGATGTTCCTCATTGACACCGAGGCTGGTCGGATCATCCCCTCCGACGAGGTGAAGATGGAGCTCGCCCGCTCGGAGCCGTGGGGCAAGTGGCTCGAGTCGACCCGCATCAAGCTCGACGACCTGCCCGAGCGCGAACACGTGAGCCACACGCCCGCGTCGGTTGTGCGTCGCCAGCGCGCGTTCGGCTACACCGAAGAAGAGCTGAAGATGCTCATCGAGCCGATGGCTCGCACTGGCGCCGAACCGCTCGGCGCGATGGGCTCGGACACCCCGATCGCCGTGCTGTCGGAGCGCCCGCGCCTGCTGTTCGACTACTTCACGCAGGCGTTCGCGCAGGTGACGAACCCGCCGCTCGACTCGATCCGCGAGTCGGTCGTGACCTCGATGTCGAGCGGGCTCGGCCCGGTGCGCAATCTGCTCACCGCGACCGAGGAGCACGCGAGTCAGGTCATCCTCGACTTCCCGGTGATCGACAACGACGAGCTCTCGAAGATTCGCCACATTGACCGCACCCCGGGCTCGCGTCGCACGCGCGTCATCTCGGCGCTCTACGCCGTGGCCGAGGGTGAGCACGCCATGGAGCATCGTCTCGAGGCGATGTGCGAAGAGGTGGATGCGGCGGTCGCGCGTGGCTCGCAGTTCATCATCATCTCTGACCGCGACTCCGACGAACAGCTCGCGCCGATTCCAACGCTGCTCGCCGTGAGCGCCGTGCACCAGCACCTCATTCGCGAGGGGCACCGCATGGAGGTCGGCCTGCTCGTCGAAACCGGCGACGCCCGAGAGGTGCACCACATTGCGACGCTGCTCGGGTATGGCGCGAGCGCGGTGAACCCGTACCTCGCGATGGAGTCGGCCGAGGAGCTCGTGCGTAGCGGCTCGCTCAAGGGCATCACCGTTGACGACGCCGTGCACAACCTCATCAAGGCGCTCGGCAAGGGCGTCATGAAGATCATGTCGAAGATGGGCATCTCGGCCGTGTCGTCGTATATCGGCGCCCAGGCGTTCGAGGCGGTCGGCCTCTCGCAGGAGCTCATCGACACGTACTTCACCGGCACCGTGAGCCGCCTCGGCGGCATTGGCATCGACACGATTGCCGAGGAGACCCGGCAACGCCACGTCCTCGCGTACCAGTCGGAGCGCGCGGCGCTCGACCACCGTCGCCTCGAGTCGGGTGGCGAGTACAAGTGGCGTCGCGACGGCGCACCGCACCTGTTCAGCCCCGAGGCCGTGTTCAAGCTGCAGCACTCGACACGCAACCAGCGCTACGACGTGTTCCGCGAGTACACCTCGCTCGTCGACAACCAGGCGCGCGAGCTGAAGACCCTGCGTGGCCTGTTCAAGCTGCGCACCGAGGCGCGCTCGCCGATTCCGATCGACGAGGTCGAGTCCGTGAGCGAGATCGTCAAGAAGTTCCAGACCGGCGCGATGTCGTATGGTTCGATCTCGCAGGAGGCGCACGAGACGCTCGCGATCGCGATGAACCGCCTCGGCGGGAAGTCGAACACCGGCGAGGGCGGCGAAGACACCGACCGCCTGCTCGACCCCGAGCGCCGCAGCGCGATCAAGCAGGTTGCCTCGGGTCGCTTCGGCGTGACGAGCATGTACCTCACCCACGCCGACGACATTCAGATCAAGATGGCGCAGGGAGCGAAACCCGGCGAGGGTGGCCAGCTGCCCGGCGAGAAGGTCTACCCATGGGTCGCGCGCACGCGGCACGCGACGCCCGGCGTCGGCCTCATTTCGCCGCCGCCGCACCACGACATTTACTCGATTGAAGACCTCAAGCAGCTCATCTTCGACCTCAAGCGCGCGAACCGCGACGCCCGCATCCACGTGAAGCTCGTATCCCACTCGGGCATCGGCGCGGTGGCGGCCGGCGTGGCGAAGGCGAAGGCGGATGTGGTGCTCGTTTCGGGCCACGACGGCGGCACCGGCGCGAGCCCGCTCAACTCGCTCAAGCACGCGGGCACGCCGTGGGAGATCGGCCTCGCGGAGGCACAGCAGACGCTCATGCTCAACGGCCTTCGCGGCCGCGTGACGGTGCAGGTAGATGGGCAGCTGAAGACGGGCCGCGACGTCGTCATCGGTGCGCTGCTTGGCGCCGAGGAGTTCGGTTTTGCGACCGCGCCTCTCGTCGTGTCGGGCTGCATCATGATGCGCGTGTGCCACCTCGACACCTGCCCGGTCGGCGTCGCGACGCAGAACCCGCAGCTGCGCGAGCGCTTCACCGGCAAGCCGGAGTTTGTCGAGACCTTCTTCGAGTACATCGCCGAGGAGGTGCGCGAGATTCTCGCGTCGCTCGGCTTCCGCAGTCTCGAGGAGGCGACCGGCCACGCCGAGTTGCTCAACCTCGACGACGCCGTCGAACACTGGAAGGCTGACGGACTCGACCTCGAGGGCGTGTTTGCTGTGGCCGGTCGCGGCGATCGCCGCCACACGACGCAGCAGGACCACGAACTCGAGGCGCAACTCGACTGGGCCTACATTCCGCAGGTGCGCGAGGCGCTGAAGTCGGGGGAGCGCATCCGCCTTGATCTCGCGATCGCGAACACCGACCGCTCGGTGGGCACGATGCTCGGCAACGAGCTGACGAAGTTGCTCGGCGAGGTCGGTGCGGAGCCCGGCACGATCGAGCTCAACTTCACGGGTTCGGCGGGGCAGTCGCTCGGCGCGTTCGTGCCGCGCGGTATCAACATCACGCTGTTCGGCGACGCGAACGACTACGTCGGCAAGGGCCTCTCGGGCGGGCAGGTCGTGGTGCGCCCCGACCGCCGCGCGAGCTTCGTCGCCGAGCGCAACGTCATCGCCGGCAATGTCATCGGGTACGGCGCGACGAGCGGCGCCCTGGCGCTGCGCGGCGTCGTGGGCGAGCGATTCCTCGTGCGCAACTCGGGCGCGATCGGCATCTGCGAGGGTGTCGGCGACCACGCGCTCGAGTACATGACCGGCGGAACCGCGGTGATTCTCGGCCCAACCGGCCGCAACATCGGTGCGGGCATGTCGGGCGGCACGGCCTACGTGCTCGACCTCGACACCCGCAAGGTAAACCCCGAGGCCCTCGCGAGCGGTGAGCTGCAGCTGCAGTCGCTGAGCGACGAGGACGTCATGGAGCTGCGCGTGCTGCTTGAACGGCACGCCGAGCTGACCGAGTCGGCCGTCGCGCGACGGCTGCTGGATGCTGCGGATTGGTCGCGCTTTACGCGGCTCGTGCCGCGCGACTGGGCGGCGGTGCACGCGATTCGTGACCGGGCCGAGCAGCAGGGCGATGACCCCGACAGCGAACTCGTATGGGAAAAGATCAAGGAGGTGACCCGTGGCTGACCCGCGCGGATTTCTCAAGGTAACTGAGCGTGAACTGCCGCCGAAGCGACCGGTGGCGGTGCGCATCCTCGACTTCAACGAGGTGCAGCAGGTTCAGCGTGACGGTGCGGTACTACAGCGTCAGGCGGGTCGCTGCATGGACTGCGGCGTGGCGTTCTGCCACCAGGGTTGCCCCCTCGGCAACCTGATTCCCGAGTTCAACGACCTCACGTGGCGGGGTGAGTCGAAGCTGGCCGCCGACCGGCTGCACTCGACGAACAACTTCCCCGAGTTCACCGGCCGCCTCTGCCCGGCGCCCTGCGAGTCGTCGTGCGTGCTCAGCATCAACCAGCCCGCCGTGGCGATCAAGTCGGTCGAGCAGGCCATCGCCGACGACATCGCCGAGAACGGCTGGATGGAGCCGCACGCTCCCGCCCGCCTCACGGGTCAGACGGTCGCGGTCGTCGGCTCGGGTCCTGCGGGCCTCGCGGCGGCGCAGCAACTCACGCGCGCCGGTCACACCGTCGCCGTGTATGAACGCGACGATCGCATCGGCGGCCTGCTGCGCTACGGTATCCCCGACTTCAAGCTTGAGAAACAGCGCATCGACGCTCGCATCGAGCAGATGACCGCCGAGGGCACGCGCTTTCGCACCGGCATCGAGATCGGCCGCGACATGACGTGGCGCCAGCTGCGCGAGCGCTTCGACGCGGTCGTCATCGCAACGGGCGCGCTGAAGTCGCGCGAGCTCGCCGTTCCCGGGCGTGACATCGACGGTGTGCACACTGCGATGGAGTTCCTCGTGCAGCAGAACCACGCGAGCGCAGGCGACCAGGTCGTCGAGCAGATCTCGGCCAAGGGCAAGCACGTGGTCGTCCTCGGCGGTGGTGACACCGGCTCGGACTGCATCGGCACCGCCCACCGCCAGGGTGCCAAGAGCGTGACGAATCTCGCCATTGGTGTGCAGCCGCCGAGTGAACGCCCGGCGCACCAGCCGTGGCCGACGCATCCGAACCTGTTCGAGGTGCAGACGAGCCATGAGGAGGGCGGCGAGCGCAAGTACCTCGCGTCGACCGTCGAATTCCTCGCGGACGATGACGGCAAGCTGCGCGCGCTGCTCGTGGCCGAGACCGAGATCGTCGACGGCGTGCGTCGCCCGAAGGCGGGCACCGAGCGCGAGATTCCCGCCGAGCTGTGCCTGCTCGCGCTGGGCTTCACCGGCACCGACGCGGAGTCGCTGCCGGAGCAGCTCGACGTCGAGTTCGAGCGCGGCTCGGTGTCGCGCGACGACGCCTACGCCACGGTTGAGCCGGGCGTATTCGTCGCCGGTGACGCCGGTCGCGGTGCGAGCCTCATCGTGTGGGCGATTGCCGAGGGCCGTTCGGTGGCTGCCGCGGTCGACCGCTTCCTCACCGGTTCGACGGTGCTGCCGGCGCCGGTGCGCGCGAACGAGCGGGCGCTTACCCTGTCGTAATGACACGTCTGCGTTTTGCCACCGTGGTGGCCGTGCTCGGTCTCGGGTCGCTCGCCGCCTGTTCGGCGGGTGGTGCGGCGCCCGAGCCTGGGCCGGGCCCCGACGGGCACGTTGCTGAGCCTGCGGCGGAAGACCTCACGCCGACGGCCGTGCGCTACCTCTGGCAGCAGGATGCGCTCAGCGACGCCGACGCGCTCGAGCCCGTGCTCGAGGAACTTGGCGAGCCGATGCTCGTGCGCACCGAGGCCGAGTGGGACGCCTGGTGGAGCGACGTACCGAGCGAGTTGCAGGATTCGGCGCTGCAGTCGACGCCGCCCGACTTCTCGGAGGGCGTGGCGGTGGTCGTCGCCGTTGGGTCCTGTCCACCGCAGGCGTATTCGTTCACGACGGTGGGCGTGGGAGAGATCTCCGCCGAGGTCAGCTCGGCCGACGACAGTGACCTGACGTGCGAGTGGGATCCGAAGGCCGTCTATGCCTTCGGCTTCTCGTTCTCGGATCTCGACGTCACGACAGCCGACGACGTCACGCTGACGCCGCAGTAGCCTCGCAGACCGGGTTCGTGGCGGCGCAGTTCTCGCAGACGACGAGGCGCTGCTGGCAGGTGTCGTCGGCGCAGTTCTGCAGGCGCGCCGTCGGCTCGTCGCAGACCACGCAGCGGCCGATGACCTTCGCGTCAGGCGCGAAGTCGATCTGCTGGCGCCCGTCGAACACGGTGAGTGAGCCCTCCCAGAGGCCGTCGTTGCCGAAGCGTTCGCCGTAGCGCACGATGCCGCCGTCGAGTTGGTAGACCTCCGCAAAGCCGCGGTTGATCATGAGCGCCGAGAGCACCTCGCAGCGCACGCCGCCGGTGCAATAGGTCACGACCGGTTTGTCCTTGAGGTCGTCGTACTTGCCCGAGTCGAGCTCGCGGGTGAAGTCGTGAGTTGTGACGGTGTCGGGCACCACCGCATCCTTGAAGCGGCCAACCGCTGCTTCGGCCGCGTTGCGCCCGTCAAAGAAGACGGCGTCGGGCTTCTGCTCGAGCAACTGGTGGAGCTCGTCCGGGGCGAGGTGCGTGCCGCCGCCGACCACGCCCTGCTCGTCGACCTCGAGCTCACCGGGAGTGCCGAACGACACGATCTCGGGGCGCACCCGCACGGTGAGGCGCGGGAAGTCGAGGCTACGGCCCTCGTCGTCGAGGCCGGTGCCCTCCGACCACTTCATGTCGACGTCCTTGAACGGCGCGTACTGCTTGAGCGCGCGCACGTACTTCTTGCACTCGACCACGTCGCCGCCGACGGTGCCGTTGATGCCGTGCGGCGACACGATGATGCGGCCGCGCAGCCCGAGATGCTCGCAGAGCGTGTGCTGCCAGAGCCGGATCGCGTCGGGGTCGGCCAGGGGAATGAAGACGTAATAGAGGAGGATCTTCGGAGTGGCCATAATCGCCAATTCTACGTTCGCAGGGGCGTTTGCCGCGTATCCCTAGACTGGGCTGGTGACTGCCGCATCCTGGACATCGATCGACCCCGCCGCCGCCGACATTCGCCTTGTCGTGTGTGACATGGACGGCACCCTGCTGACGACTGCCGGGCATTTCCCCGAGGGCTTCGACGAGGTGCGCGAGCTCGTGCGGGCGCGTGGGGTGACGTTTGTACCCGCGAGTGGCCGCCAGCTCGCGACGCTCGAGCACATGTTCCCGGGTCTTCAGGGCGGCTCGTTCGTCGCCGAGAACGGCAACATCGTCGTGCACAACGGCGAGGTGATCTCGACCACGAGCGTCGACCGCGACACCGTCACGCGGGTGGTCGACACCGTGCGCGGGGCCGAGGGGTTCGACCTCGGGCTCGTGTACTGCGGCGTCGATGGTGCCTACATCGAGCGCACCGACGACGCGTTCCTCGCCGAGGCGAGCAAGTACTACGCGAAGCTCGACGTGGTCGACGATCTCAAGCACGTCGATGACCCCGCGCTCAAGCTTGCGATCTTCGACTTCACGAGTTCGCAGGCCGTGGCGGATGCGCTGCTCGGCGACCTGGCCAAGTCGCTTCAGGTCGTGGTCTCGAGCGCGAACTGGGTCGACATCATGGTGCCCGGAGTGCACAAGGGTCTCGGCGTGCGAGCCCTGCAGGAGGCCCTCGGCGTGACCGCTGCCCAGACGGCGGTGTTCGGCGACTACCTCAACGACCTCGACATGATCTCGACCGGCGATTGGTCGTTCGCGATGGCCAACGCGCACCCCGATGTGCTCGCCGAGGCAAACTACGTAGCCCCGAGCAACGACGAATTCGGCGTTGTGCAGGTGCTGACGTATTTGCTCTCCCGTTAAGCTGCCCGCAGGTGTCGGAAATAACCGCAAGGCCGGCACGTCGACCCGCCTCAGTGCGGACAAGGGGATGGAGACCACAATGACCGATCGCGAACCCGGCAGCTTCACAGCCGAAGAGCTCGCTAGCCCGACCACCGACGCCGAGACTCTCGCACGGGCCGCCGCTGTGCGTCCCGACTTGTGGTCGGCTATTCTCGCGAACCCGAACTGCTACCCGGAACTCGGCGATTGGATCCGTCAGCAGCAGAGCGCCCAGAACCAGCGTCCTACACCTCACCAGCAACAGGCTGCACAGGGAAGCCAGAGCCAGGAAGCTCCGCAGTGGGCACAGAGCCCGCAGCAGGGTCAGCAGGCGCAGCCCGGTCAGCAGCAGGGCACGAACCAGTTCTTCGATGGTGCGCAGCAGATGGCACAGGGCGCGAAGAGCTTCCTCAACGACGCCGGTCAGCGCGCGGGTAAGCGGGCGAGCGGCGACCCGAACAGCTTCCTCAACAAGTTCACATGGGGCCAGGTCGGCGTCGTGATTGCGGCCGTCGTGGGAATCCTCGGTCTCTTCTTGCCCGCCGTTTCGGCGAGCGCGTACGGGTTCAGCGTCTCGGCGAGCTTCATCCAGTCGGGTGACGGCGTGCTGCTGCTGATTCTGTTCCTCGGCACGATCGGTCTCACGATATTCTCGGGCTACTCGACGCAGCGACCCGTGCTCATCACTTCGTGGGTTGTCGCGCTCATCGCGGGCGTCGTCTCGGTGATCGACGCGATCGCGACCCTGGCGAACGTCGCCGGCTCCGGCTTCGGACCGGGCCTCGGCATCTTCGTCGTGCTGCTCGTCGGCCTCGCAATCATCGCCGGCACGGTGCTCGACATCATGCAGCGCCGCAAGGGCTAGCTCGCTACTCGATCATGACGATGGCCACGGTCTGCGCGACCGTGGCCATCGTTCGTTTCATCGTGCCCGCAATGGCACCGGCTAAGGCGCACTCCGAGCACCGATTCGGCGTGACGAACACCTCGAAGAGTTGGCCGAATTCTCCGCCTTCCCGGCGTCTTGCTGGGGGTCATGGCCTACATATTGAGGTTCCTGCATAGACAGTTCTCAAACCCCAACCCTGATTCACGACGATCGAGGTCCTCGCAGCAGGAGGATGGACAAACTTTATGCCGAGCTCGCCCCTGCTGAATCCGCCCTCCTGGTCGGCGATTACCTCGCTGGTCTTGGCGTCGAATACCTGGCTCAGAAGTATTGCGTGCATCGCGGGACGGCCTCGAAGCACCTCGCCGGAAGAACGTTAGTCCGCCGCAAGCAAATGCGCTCCAATTGTGGGCGAACAGTGGTCAGGGGATTTGCCGATCGGTCCGAGTAGGGAACCTAGTGTTCACTGTCCTTGTGCGTAAAGATTCGCGGAAGCAGCACCGGCGTGTTCTTTTTGTATGCTTCGTAATCTTCCTGGCCTCCCCAACGACTGTCGGCCTTCGCCTCAAGCATGGGTACACCGCTCACACGGGTGAGCAGCAGGACAACAAAGATTGGCGAAAGCAAAGCAACCCACTGCCAGCCCTCTAACACTGGTGCAGCAACCAGGAACACTCCGACCCAGAGAATGAATCGGCCTGGGTTTCGTTCCGTTCTTGAAGCAAGGATGGAACACGATGAACCAGAAGTACTCTCCCGAGATGCGCGAGCGCGCCCTGCGGATGCTCGATGAGGCCAAGGCCTCCGGTGAGCACTCGAATCTGATGTCCGCCGTGCGGCATGTTGCGGGGCTCCTCGGCATGAGCGCGCAGACGCTGCGGGTGTGGCATCGCCGCCGCGAGGTCGACGCCGGCGCGAAGCCCGGTGTCCCGAGCGATGTCGCAGAGGAGAACAAGCGCCTGCGCCGCGAGGTGGCCGAGCTGCGAAAGGCGAATGAGATCCTCAAGGCTGCGAGCGTGTTTT
>NZ_JASCYH010000021.1:0-41827 GCF_030011715.1 Gulosibacter sediminis
GTCTGGTCGCGGCCGATGTCCCACCCCTGCCGTTTCAGGAGAGCATGCATCTTCCGCCGCCCGTAGACGCCGTAGTTCTCCGCATGCAGCCTGGCGACCTCGGGCACCAGCAGCTCGTCGCGCAGCTACCGGGCGGAGGCTACGCGGGTCTTCGCGGCGCGATACCCGCGGGACGTGATGAATCCCTGCACTGCCGGGCGCAGCGTCCGGCAGATGAGCTCGACCCCGAACCGCTCTCGATACTCGTCGATGAAGCGGATCATCTCGGTCAGGGCCGGTCGAGCTCCTTCGCGAAAAACACGCTCGCAGCCTTGAGGATCTCATTCGCCTTTCGCAGCTCGGCCACCTCGCGGCGCAGGCGCTTGTTCTCCTCAGCGACATCGCTCGGGACACCGGGCTTCGCGCCGGCGTCGACCTCGCGGCGGCGATGCCACACCCGCAGCGTCTCCGCGCTCATGCCGAGGAGCCCCGCAACATGCCGCACGGCGGACATCAGATTCGAGTGCTCACCGGAGGCCTTGGCCTCATCGAGCATCCGCAGCGCGCGCTCGCGCATCTCGGGAGAGTACTTCTGGTTCATCGTGTTCCATCCTTGCTTCAAGAACGGAACGAAACCCAGGCCGATTCAATGACGACGATGACGACGAGGTCAAGGTTGCCGGCAAGAAGGTCGGCGTGTGGACAGTCGCAGGCGTCACCCTTGCCAACGGCGGCGACAACATCGGCGTCTACACCCCTGTCTTCCTCAGCGTGGAACCTCTCGCAGTAGTCGCCTACTGCATCATCTTCCTCGCGCTCGTCGCGGTCCTGGTGGCCCTGGCAAAGTTCGTCGCCACCCGCCCCCCGATCGCCGAAGTGCTCGAACGCTGGGAGCACATCCTCTTCCCCATCGTTCTCATCGGCCTCGGCATCGTGATCCTCGTCAGCGGCGGAGCCTTCGGACTCTGACGTAGCGGCAGCGATCCAAACGGCCCCGACCGGGCGCACCCCTCTCGGTTCAGACCGCGACACCTACCTGCAGCCAGTCCTGCGTGATCGCGGCAACAAGACCGCCACGCAGCGCTGCAAAAACCCCGCCACCAAGCGAACGAAGCCACAGACATGGTTGGTCGGCGCTCGAAGGCCCGCCGCTATGGCTTGTCGAAACCTCCTAACGGCGGGCACTTTCGGCGGACCTGGGGTAGTGAGCGCCGTTCTCTTGGAGAAATCTCCGTCGCGTCTAGTTGTCTATCGCGGTCAACCCACTGTCGTCGAAGACCAGTATTGCGCCGTCGTTTGTGGTCGCGAGCGCTTGTGCGGAGCCATTGGTGACGCCGGCGGGAACCCACTCGGCGTTGGATCCTGTACTGCCCCAGATCTGCCCGCCGCGGCCGACACCGACCAGCTGTTTGCCGTCAGGCGATACGGCGAGGAGGTAGAGCGCAGGTGCGTCGTTCAGGGGCGCGAAGGTGGCGCCCTCATCAGTGCTGATTTGCAGCCCGTCTGGGGTGGCAGCGATCAGTTGTCCCGCGTTGTCGAGGACGAGGCTGAACGCCAGGATTTCTCCGACCGGCGACCAGGTCTCACCGAGATCGTCGGTGCGGAGGAGCTCCGCGGAGTCCGAGGCGATCCCGTAGAGGGTGTCGTTCTTCCCGGCGGCAAGGACGTGGAAGTCTTTCTCGCCAGTGAACGAGACGGGCGTCCAAGATCTGGCGCTGTCGTCGCTCCGGATGATTCCGAGGTTGGGGGAGCCGAGTTCTGGGGGCGTGGTCGGTCCGGGATGCCCGGACGCGAGGAGAGCGTCACCGACGGTGATGAGGCCCATCGCGTCGAAGTCGGTGGTCTCGATTCGGGAGCCGACCTCGCCATCGGATGTGGCCGTGTAGATCCCGTCATGGGCGCCCAGGAGGTACCCGTCCTCTGCGGGGTTGGGCACGATCGCGTGAACGTGGCTGATGGTGGTGGGCTCGGCGGGTGCGGTGCACCCGGCCAGCACGATGCTGGCCGAGATCGTTGTCGCGACCGTGAGTGCCGCACGGCGTCGCGTTCGGAAGGTGGGCAGCATGGACGTCTTGAGGGTTCGCATGATGGTGTGCGCAACAGATTATTGGGTGGGGTGCGGGAGTCCCGCACCCCACCCACAGGGATCAGAGAGTTGCGAGGATCTCCTTCATGGTGGCGATTTCTTCGGTTTGCGCGTCGATGATCGTCTCAGCGAGTGCGACGGCGTCGCTGTTCTGACCGTTGTCGACTTCTTCCTGTGCCATGTCGACAGCGCCCTCGTGGTGCTGGATCATCTGCTCGAGGAACAGAGCGCCAGCATCGGGACCGGTGGCGCCTTCGAGGGCCTGCATGTCGTCCTCGGACATCATGCCGTCGCCATGATCCATGCCACCCATGTTGCCCATGTCCGCATCCCAGTCCTCGAGCCATTGGTCCATCTTCTGGATCTCGGGCTCCTGTGCGGCCTTGATCTCTTCCGCGAGAGCGACGACGCGCTCATCGACGCCGTCCTTGCTGAGGAGGACGTCGGACATCTCGATGGCCTGTGCGTGGTGCTCTTTCATCATGCTGGCGAACATGATGTCGGCGTCATTGGCGTCTACTGTGTCGGCGGGTGCGGACGAGCTTCCGCCGTGGTCCATGCCTTCCATGCCGTCGCCGGAACCGGTGTTTCCGGCGCAGCCGGTGAGAGCGAGCAGAGCTGTGAGGGTGAGTGCGGCGATCGCCGCGGGTCGAATCTTCATGAGTGTTCTCCAAGGGTCGGTGATGAGGCCCGGCTACTGCCGGTGCCAGGGGTGCGTGCCCGCAGAGCGGGCTAGCGCGCCATCACGTGCGCCTGATGCAGAGGACCGTGAGAGAGGGGGGTGGCGGGAGGGCGTGAGCGCGGGCGGGCCAGCGCGTCGTCGCGGCCGTGAGCATTTCGATCAGTGTCGAGTGCCGCCAGCCGAGCCCGATCCGTCCGAGCAGGATTGTGGCGACCAGGGGCGCGAGGACGCACGCCATCCACGTCATCGAGTCCGTGCCCCCGCACGTCGCGCATCCCGCGTCCACTTGAGGTGAGTCCGGCAAGACGGCGGAAGCGGACGCATCGCGATGATGGTCGGACGCTCCGGCTTGAGTGCTGACAGCGACGGTGTCGTGGTGGCCGGCAGTTGTCGCGTGCGAGTTGAAGGAGTGCATCGCCAGCAGGCCGACGATGATGCCCACGGCGACCGCGATGACGGCCAAGACGGTGTGAGTGAGCGTGCGCGGTCCCCGCACCTGTTGTGCGACGTTGATCAGCGACATACTCACCTCCCGTTCCTATCAGCCTACGTCCGTCGTCCCGACTGTTTCTTGCTACTTGCTGGCCACTGCGTCGGGGCGCAGGTCCAGCCGGCGCAGCAGCTGCGCGTTGAGCGCGACGACGATGGTCGACAACGACATCAGCACGGCACCCACGGACATCGGGAGCACGAAACCGATGGGGGCGAGTACGCCTGCTGCGAGCGGGACGGAGAGGAGGTTGTAGCCGGCGGCCCACCAGAGGTTCTGCTTCATCTTCCGGTAGCTGGCTCGGGACAGTTCGATCACCGAGAGCACCGACCGGGGGTCGTCGCTGGCGAGGATGACGCCGGCGGAGGCGATCGCGACATCCGTTCCCGCACCGATGGCGATACCGACATCCGCCTGCGCGAGCGCAGGCGCATCGTTCACACCGTCTCCGACCATCGCGACCTTCCGGCCTTCGCCTTGCAGCTCTTTGACCTTCGAGGCCTTGTCCTCCGGTCGCACCCCGGCGAAGTAACGATCGATGCCCAGCTCGCCCGCCACGGAGGCGGCGACCGCATCGGCATCACCGGTGATCATGACCACCTGCACACCGCGCTCATGGAGGGCCTCGACTGCGTGACGCGACTCGGAGCGGATCTCGTCTGCCAGGCGTAGAGCGCCCGCAACCTTGCCGTCGACGAGGACGTGGAGGATGATCGCACCCTCATTGCGCCACTCGTCGGCAACCGGCAGCTCGTGGGCGTTCTCCTGCTCGAGCATGTACGGTCCACCGACTTGCACAACGTGTCCATCGACACGCGCACGAACTCCGACAGCCGGGGACGACTCGAAGTCAGAGGACGCGGGAACGGTGAGGTTCTTCTCCTTGGCCGCGTTCACGATCGCGCGGGCGAGGGGGTGCTCGGAGTCCGCTTCCGCGGCCGCAGCCCACGCCAGCAACTGGTCGGAATCGGTGCCGGAGACGGGGTCGATCGCGGTAACGGCGGGGGTGCCCTTAGTGAGGGTGCCGGTCTTGTCGAACAGGACCGTGTCGACGGTACGCATGCTCTCCAGCGCGAGACGATCCTTGATCAGCACACCCCCACGGGCGGCGCGCTCCGTCGCGATCGACACAACCAGTGGGATCGCCAAGCCGAGAGCGTGCGGGCAGGCGATTACGAGCACGGTGATCGTGCGGATCACCGCGGCGTCGGGCTGGCCGACGACCGTCCACACGATCGCGGTGATCGCGGCAGCGCCGAGCGCGAACCAGAACAACCACCCCGCCGCCTTATCCGCGAGCCGTTGCGCCCGCGACGACGAACTCTGCGCCTCGGTAACTAGCTTCTGAATCCCCGCCAGAGCAGTGTCCTCACCGATCGCAGTGATCTCCACCCGCACACCAGAATCGGTCGCGACCGTGCCGGCGATCACCTGATCGCCGTCGCTACGGCGCACCGGCCGGGACTCGCCAGTGATCATCGACTCGTCCATGCTCGCCGAGCCCTGCACGATCCGCCCGTCCGCGGGGACCCGCCCGCCGGGGCGCACCACCACGACATCCCCCACCAGCAAGTCAGCAGGCGCGACAGTGGTTGTCGTGTCGCCCTCTACCTTCTCCGCCTCATCGGGCAGCAGAGCGGCGAGGGAATCCAGTGCCGAGGTGGTCTGCGCGAGAGAGCGCATCTCGATCCAGTGACCAAGCAGCATGATCACGATCAGCAGGGCCAGCTCCCACCAGAAATCCAACTCGTGGTGCAACAGGCCCAGACTCGCACCCCATGACGCGAGGAACGCCACCGTGATCGCGAGGGCGATCAGCAGCATCATCCCGGGCTTACGGGCGCGAAGCTCACTCACCGCGCCGGTGAGGAACGGGGCACCGCCCCACACATACATGACGGTTCCGAGAACCGGGGAGATCCACCCGACCCAGGCGGTGTCTGGCAGTGGGTATCCGAGCAGCATCGAGAACATCATCGAGAACCCGACAACCGGGACCGCGAGGATCAGCATGATCCAGAACAACCGCCGGAACTGGCCCACATGATCACCGTGGCCACCATGTCCGCCGTGACCACCATGACTGCCGTGCCCACCATGTTCGCCATGTTCTTGAGGAGCGCCGTGATCGTGGCTCATCGCCGCGTGCTCATGCTGGGTCGTCGGCGCGCTGCCGTGGTTCTCGTGCGCGGCGTGATGGGCGTGTTCGTCGTGCTGGCTCATCGGAACTCCTTGCTCGGATGCGCCCGGGGGAGCCGGGTGCAGACGGATAGCGACTCAGGCTTGGCTGGTCGCGAGGGTATACCCGGCCTCTTCAACCGCGGCCTTCACGGCAGCGGGGTCGACCGGGGCTGCGCTGTGGATGGTCACGCGGGAGATGCCGCCAGCGTTCAGGTCGACGTCGACGGACTCGACACCGGCCACAGCCGTCAGCTCCTCACTGACGCTTGACACGCAGTGCGAGCACGTCATCCCCGCAACCAAGACCTCTTCTGAGGACGCGGACAAAGCGGCGGCGGGCGCGGATGCCTCGGTGTTCGTTGGGACAGCGCAGCACGCGCACCCAGCGCCTGCATCCTTCAGTCCGAGTTCAATGCGATCAGTCATCGTGTGCTCCTTCAAGTAGACAGACGTGGCGGTTATGAACGGACCAGGCGGGCGATCGCTTCGTTGGCCTCGCGGACCTTCTCCGCCGCAACCTCGCCGCCCTCAGCGCTGGCCTCGGCAACGCAATGACTCAGATGATCGCCCAGCAGTGACAACGCCACCGTTTCCAGCGCTCTCGTCGCCGCAGAAACTTGCGTGAGGATGTCGATGCAGTACTTGTCTTCGTCGACCATCCGTGCGATCCCTCGCACCTGACCCTCGACGCGACTCAACCCCTTACGCAGATCAGCCTTGTTGTCGGTGTACCCGTTCATACATACACGATACCCCCAAGGGGTATCTAACTCAAGGCCTGACGTTCGCATTCCCGTGTGATTGGGCATCTTGCGGTGGCCGAGCACTCGGGGCGCTTGATCTTCAGGATGGGTCGCCGTTGATAGCCCGCGCCACGGTCTCGGCGCACCAGTCAGGATCACTCAGCGGGAGCTGGTGTCCACCCTTATGAGTCAAGGCCGTGAGGTTCGGATAGGAGCACGCGAGTCGATCGGCCCGACCGGGCGCCGGCACGGGGTCATCTATGCCGTTGACCAGAAGGACGGCTATGTTGCGCTGACCGAGGGTGTCCAGTGCGGGCAGCCAGTCATCTGACATCACGATCGAGTTCAAGGCGCCGGTGTACGAAAGCCACGTGTGCCTGACACCGTCTCGGGCGACGGGCACGGGCAGCGATGGATTCAAAGCGACGGCAACATAGGAGGCAAAGAGTCGATGGCGGCACATCCATGAGCAAACCAGATGGGCGATTGGGCCCGCGGCCAGCAGAGTCTCGAACCAGCCCATTCCCGCGACTCGTTGCCGAGCTTCTTGCTCTGACACGAACAGCGGGGCGTCGAAGGCGATCACCCCCGCAACGGTGACCGCGATGTCGGCGGCGCCGGCGGCGGTGATGATCGCGAGGGAGGCGCCCATCGAGTGGCCAACCAGAGTCACGGGGCGAGATGCGAAGCAGGAAGAGGACAACACGTCGATGATCGCGTTCTGATGATCGGAAATTCCGAATAGAGCTTCACTGTCGGGTTCAACCATCGAGTGACCGAACCCGAGCGGATCGATCACGACGACGGTCGCGATATCGCCGAGCCGATCGAAAGCGGCACCGTAGAACGATCCGCTTGCTGCGATGCCGGGCAGCAAGACCACCACTGCGTCACCGGTCCCGAATGTTCGAATGCTGAGCGGTCCGTGTTGCAAAACCACTCCCGCCCCGGGCCGCCAACGGGCACGTCGGCGGGACAGCAAGTGAGTCCCTCCCCACATTGCGGCTGCTGCGCCCAGGATGGCCACGAAAACACGCTCCGCTGGCGTCGTCTTCGAGTTCGATGTCATCCGACTTTTCCTCTCTCTTACCGGGGCTCATGATGTCACCCCCTTGACCGAAGAGGCAGAGCGACAAGTACAGGCTCACCTATCCGTGCAGCAGACCCCTCCACATGTTTTCGCTTTTGGAATCTAAAACCCGCGGACTAGCCGTCTAGCCAACAGTCGCGCCGAAGCCCGAGATTGTGCCATTTGCATACAATTTAGCTGTCATAGATACTCCATACGAAATACCCGCGCCACAGTGCCTGAAGTCCGCGGTCCACCAGATAGCGAGATCGATGCAGTCCCCTATCGCAATTCTGCGTCCCCGTCGATCGGCGCAGCTGCGTCTCGTGTTTCCTCCTTGATCCATGAACGCCAGTCGGTCTCGTAGAGATCGGGGCGTGGAGTTGCGGCAATATGGCCTGTGCCGCATTCACCCCGGTAGTGCGTCGTTTCGATGCGTTGCCGCACGAGGGCAGCTCGTTCATGCCACCCGATGGGGCCGAGGCCCTGATCCTCATCGCTGAAGGAGGCAGTCCGTGCGCTCATCAGTGCGGTGAGTTCTTCAACGATCGCTGGGTGTCGGAACCAGCACGACGGGAGCGTCTTCGTCGAGATGCCGTACCGGTCCGTCCACCACTCCACAAACACGCGCAGACGTTCCCACGTCGTCGCCCGCTCTTCACCGGTGAGTTCTTCCCACCGGATCGCGCCGGCTGGTGGCAGCAGCTCGTCGAGTTGGCTTCGATCGCCGAAGTCGACCGTGTCCGCACCCTCGAGGTCCGGATCCAGGTCCGGTCGCGCGTCGTCTTCGAGATCTGCGGGCATCGCGAAATCGCTCAGCCAGTCTTGCAAGCCCTCATCGGCGATCATGTTGCGTCTCCGTCCCCCGTATCGATCGTGATCCCGAGCGCTCGCTCGAGCTGGCGACGCACAATCCGGATCGCGCGCTCGGTCGCGTCCTGGCGCGACACGAGCCCGCGCAGCATCGCATCTTGGTCGAGGATGCGATGCACCGCTTCGTGACAGACCGGGTGCATCGCCACGAGGTCGCTGTCGGCCTCATGCGCCTCCCACGAGCCGTCGGGCCGCTGGCGCACACCTCGATAGCTGACGTGGTGGAGTTCGAGCTCGCGCGGAGTTGTCACCTCGCGGCGGCACACCTCGCAGCACAGCCGGGCCGGGTCTTGAAAGTACCGTGCTCGTCGCGCGAACCACGCGCGCGAGCGGAGGTAGCCGCTGCGGTAGCCCGCAGCGGCTGGGGAGGGTTTACGACCATTGCTCATTCGGTCGAGTTTCCCCGAGCCGCCTCGGCAAGTCGTGCAAACGCCGCGGCCTGTTGCGCTTCGGTGCGCTTTTTCCCCGCCGAGATCTCGCCGACGTCGGCGCGCTCGGTCCAGCCCGGCATGTCATGCAGCACGCCGCGTCGGTTCTTGTACGCGAGGATGCCCATGCCCGTGGGAAGTCGCCGCAGTTCGTCAGCGCTCACGACCGGCAGGCGCTCAAATGAGTCGTTGAAGCTCGTCGACATCCCGGAGCCCGACGTGCGAGAGGTCTGCCGGACTTTCCTGGTGCCGAGGAGCCCTTCGACGTCGCGGAGGTGGTCGATGTTCGAAGCGCCGCCAAGGAGCACCTTGGCAATCGATGACGACCAGATCGTTTCCGCCTCCGCAGGCGACCACGCGGTCTCCGCCTGCGAGAGTGCCTGGAGCACAACCAGCGTCCAAATGCCGATACCACCACCATCCGACAACACCGTCGGTAGCGCACGCCATGAGAACATGTTCGCCAGCTCGTCCAGAATGAGCCCCAGCGGCGGGTCCAGTCGCGAGCCTGGCAGCGTGAGCGCTTTGCGACGCGCGCGCTCGACGATGTCATCGAGCACGGCACCCAGGAAACCACCGGATGCGCCAGCGCCCGAGCGGGTGCCCACGAGATACAGCGTGTTCCGGCCAGCGAGGAACTCGTCCGGGTCGAATAGCGGATCGTGCTTTGTCGGGATCATCGTGCGCGCGATCGACGGCATCCGCAGCGGGGCGAGCGCCGTCTCCACACCCATCCACTTCGACTGCAGCAGCTTCGGGTCGGCGTCGAGCGTGGCCTCGAGGGTGTCTGCCCAGCCCGCGGGCCCGTCCGACCGCAAAACCTCGACCGCTGGCCGTGCCAGTGCCGCCGCGGCACCCCAGTCGCGCAGCGCGGTCACGTCCTTGCCCGACACTGCAGCGGCGAGGAGGAGCTGCGCGACGATCTTTTCGGCTTCCTGTGCCCACTCGCTGTTCGTCGTCGACGAGCCGAGCGCGGTGCCGCCCATGATCGCGCTTGCACGCTGTTGCGCGACGAGCGGGTCCTGGCAGCCGGTGATCGGGCTGATGCGCATCGAGTGGTCGATGCCGGTGAGCCCCTGCGGGTCAAATACGGTGACCTGTCCGACTTGCTCGCGCATGGCCATGGTCGCGGCGAGGTTGTCGTTGCGAGTGGAGGTCGTGATGAGCGGGCCTGGCCAGTCGATGATCGCGGAAATCAACAGCCGGTAGCCCTTGCCCGAGCGGGGCGCACCCTCGACGACCACGGAGTCCTCGGTCGACAAGTACACCGGCACACCGTGGCTCTCCCCGATCTTCACGCCCACGTCTTCCGGTGTGGGCGACGTCAACGTCGGGCGGACGGTGCCAGCGCTTTTCAGACGTGCTTTGGCGCCGAGGTGCTGCTGCACCTCCCGGCGGGACGCGAGGCCGTCACGACGGCCCAGGTCACGCGCGAGCCACTTTTCGCTGCGGCGATAGCGTGCCCACGCGGTGATCGTCCACACTGCGGCGACCACAATCGCGACGGCGACGACGAGCACGCCGATCCGGGCGGCCCATACTGGTGTCGTGCCGCCACACGCGGCCGCATCGAGCGCGCCGTCGCCCGTGATGAGGGCGCTGAACCCGCCCCACAGGCCGTCTGGGACACTGTGACAGGCGATGCCGGCCACGAGCGCGACAACCACCCAGCTCAGCGCCGCGACCGCGCCACCACTGAGCGCGACCCAGAGAATCAGGGTCGCAAATGGTGAGGGTCCTTGCAGTCCGCGCATTAGCAGCCTTCCTGAGTAATCGTGCAGCGCACCTCGACCACATCGTCAACGCGTGCCTGATGGTCGTCGCCACGCTCCACACTCGCCAACGCAGCGGGACTCGCGCCGGTGTCCTCGAGCGTGCTGACCTCGGGGTCGAGCTCCTGCCACGCAGCCAGGACGTCCTCGTCTGCGCTGCTCATTGCGGTATTCGCGGTCTCGATCAGGCCCGCGAGGTCGGGGTACAGCGCCGAGCCCGGTTGCACGGTTGGCGCAGTCGTGCGCAGGTGTTCGACCGCGTCGGCCCATGCCTGCGCCGCCTCGCTGTACCCGGTCGCGGCCGTCGCGCACACTGCCTCGAGGGCACTGGCGGGGCAGCCGTCGCGGTACGCGGCCGCGAGTGAGGTGAAGTAGGTCTCGTACACCTCCAGCGCGGTCGCGTAGCGGGCTCGGTGGTCGGGCGTGAACAGGTCGATGCAGCCGGCATCGTCCTCGCAGGTGAACGCGACGCCTTCACCCGTGTCGACGCGCTCACCTTTCGTGATCACCCGCGCGGCGTCCATCGCTGTCGCGGCGTCCGTCACGAACGTCTCGCGTGCCTGCGCGAACACCGGCACGCGTTCGCACAACGCCGTGGCCTGGTCGACGTTCTCACGCAGCTGCTGCACGACCGTGCTGCTGTCGGCGCGCAACGTCGCGAACGTGTCCTGTTGTGCCACCAGCTCCTGCAGTGCCGCCGAGGACGTCTGCCCGGTCGACGCGCGCAGATCAGGGGCCGCGGCCGCCTCGAGTTCAGCGACCGCGGTCGCCGAGGCCGGCACCGTGTCGCACGCGGCGGTGAACGCCTGCGACGTCGACGAGGTCAGCGCCAGAAACGACCCCGTCTGCGCGAGCACGTCCGCGGGGTCGGTAAAGCCGTTCGCGGTCGTGAGCCGATCCGGCGACCACACACTCGCCCACGAGGTCAGACCACTCACGAACTCCGCCGCAACTGCGTCATCGTTCGCGGTGCTCACCGCAGCGCTGATCGGGAAAACGGCGACTCCGGCGACCGCGACGACCGCGGCACCGGCCAACAGGGCGATGCGCTGCTTCCGACTCATGCGTGGCCGTCGCCGCTTGCGCGGCCGCGCTGACTCGTCCTCTGATTCGGTGTCCTCCGGCACACCAGGCAGCTCGCTCGGCTGGGCCTCGTCGGTCGGATCGTCCACCGCGACCAGGTCAACGCCGAAATCGCTAGGCACCTCTTCCCCCGCCTCTCGGATTCCCTCTTCTTGCTCACGCGTGTGCATCGCCTGATCCGTGTTGAAGATTCGTTTCTCCCACGGCGTCGAGATCGGCATCGTGTCCACAAGCGTCGCACGCTCCCCGATCGAGACCACACACTGCCCCTTCGCCAGCGTGCCAATCAGCTCCGCCTGCGATTCCGTGAGTCCGACCGCGCGCGCGGACGCCGCGAGCTGCCCACGCTCCTGCGCGAACGAGATCTTCACGGCGAAGCCCTTCGCGAGTTCCTCGGCGAGGGTGCGTTCTTTCGATCCCTCGGCACCAACGGCCTCGAAGTCGCCGCCCTCGTGGACAACAAGGAGCTGGCAAATGCCGAACTCGCCCGCGAGCTTCTGCTGGAGCCGTTGTGACTCGAGCGCGGCCACGGATGACATGTCCCGCCACCCCTCTTCGCGGGCCACGATCCATTTCCGGCCAGATTCTTTGTCCTGCAGGATGGACTGGACCCAGGACTGGGTGATCGCCTGGGTGATTGCCAGCGCGGTCTCGCCGCGCAGCGACATCGAGTAGGTGTCGAACACGATGTACGGGCTGTTTGCGTCGAGGGTTGCAGTTGAGGTGTCCTCAAACATGCCCGCGAGATCCCCGTCGACGAGGCGCCGCAGCGTATGCCAGAGCTGCTTCGCTTCGTCGCGGACATCGCCGAGTTCCTCCGGCTTGCGATCGCCGGTAACGATCTGGCCGAGCAGGTGGTACACCCGACGAATCGTCGGCTCGCCGCTCGTCTCGTGGTCAGCGGTGTCGAGGGCCCACTGGATCACGGAGCGTTCCGAGGCGCGCAGCTCGTCACTTTTGCCGAGCAGGATCGACACAATCTGCTGCAGCAGCGCACTACGGCGCTGGTTGACGTTGATGTCCCACACATCTTGCGGCATCGAGTCCGGCTTCGTACCCGCGTCGAGTCCGTTGATGCGCAGGTTCGAGCCCGGCGCACCCACCTCGAACACGGTGCCGCCGAGGGCGTGGGCGAGGGCTTTGTGCTCGCCTTTGGAGTCCGACGTGTTGATCGCCTGGTAGCCGACGGAGACGAGGTTCTGTACGAACCGCTTCAAGAAGAACGACTTCCCTTGCCGGTAACCGCCCATGATCAACATGCCCGTCGAGGGAATCAGCCCGCGCTCGTACCACTGCCACGGGTCGAAACACCAAAGGTTTTCGGTCTCTCGGTCGATGCCCAGGGGCACCCCCAACGGCTCGATCGGTCGGGCTCCGGTGACGTACGGGTACAGGCCCGCCGCTTCTACGGATGAGAACCGGTGCGCGAGCTGTCGGATGGGGGTGATTGACCTGAACCCGCCCGCCGCCGGCGAGGCCACGGTCGGACCATCACGGTGCGCGCGCGGCGCCGATGGCAAGTTCGACGTCGTCAGCGACGCCGTCGTGTCCGGTAGCGCGGACGGTCGCCGCAGCTGCTGTTGCACGGCACGATGATGGTCTCGTCGGGTGCGTTTGTCGGCGCGCTGGTCGAGGTAGCTGACGACGTGCCGGCGATGTTTCTGCGCCATTAGCCGAGTCCTTCCCCGTTTGGGATCGCGGTCATCATCAGGGCTTCCGCCTGCTGGCTATAGAGTGTGTGTGCTTCCAGGCCGGCGTTGGACAGGTGCGTGTGCATCGCGGACGACGCCCGATCGAGTTCCTCGAGCGAGGTAGCGGAGAGCGTGAGGTAGGCGGCGACTTCGAATTCCCCCTGCCCCGCGACCAGCCGCTGCTCTTGTTCGATGAGCAACTCCCACTCGTGCTTTTCTGCTTCCGAGGTGATCTGTCCACGCTTTAGCCGGGTGCGGTCGCGGGCTTCCCAGGCCTTTTTCTGGTCCCGGATGCGCGACATCGCCTTCCCGATCGGCACCGGTGCCTCGACAATCGCGAGCGTGTGGCGGATCGGATCGCCCTCCGGTGTTGACCCGGAAATCACCCGGTCCAGCACGCCGGGCCGTACGAGGAACTGCGGCCACTGCACAATCCATACGGTGCGGTGCACCCCGGAATCGGTGAGGACGTACGAGCGTTCCTCGTCGAGTGCCATGACGGCTTCGCCGCCCGGCGCGACCTCACCACGTCCCTCGGCCTCCCGGGCCTGCAGGAGCGTGGTCATGGCGGGATCGAGCTGCATGCGCGCGAGTCCACGCACCTCGCCGGGCGTGAGCCAGCGCAGGTTCGTGAATCCTGCCTCGAGCACGGCGTGGCGCAGTGCCGTCATTTCTCCCTCGAGGACTCGGCCGAGGCCGGCTTCCCCGCCACCGGCGGCGCGAATCTGTTCCTGTAGTTCCCCCAGGTCAAAGGTCCACGCCATCTGCGTGCGATGCTCCCGCAGCTCAGGCTCGGCGATCTTGAATGACTGCCAGAGCGACTCGTGTACCTCCGGTGCCGCACCAGGCCAGGTCGTCGCCGCGCGTCGAGCAACACGCTCTGCCGCATAGGACGAGCCGGTGAGGGTGCGTTCGGTTTGCGTGAACCGCTTGATGCCTTTGCGCAGCGTCCACGAGCGGTGGATCGCCGCGAGACCCTGCACCTTGTCATCCTGTCGGCGCGCGGAGGCGGCGAGAAACCCCTCGGCGGCGACCTCCGCGATCACCGTCACGGTCCGCTTCGCGGTGTCGTGCAAGACGGCGGCGCCGTCCATCCCGCTGAGCAGTCGCACGTTCTGGAGTCGGCCGGGGAGCGTGAGATAGCCGTCGCGCGCCAGAGCGCGCGACGCTTCCGCGTCGGGCCGGTGCCGATAGCTCGTTTGCCCGCGCAGCTTTCGCCACCGAAAGACGGCTTCGCGCCACACAATGATCGGCCCGGGGGTGCCTCGAACGGTGATGAATCCCGTCACCGCGATTGGTCCCCACAGCGGCGATGACGCCGCGAGCCAGACGAGACCGGCATCGGACCGCGTCATCGGGATCAACGCGATCGCGCCGGCGACTGCGATGGTGAGGATGTTGGTTAAGTAGAGGCTGCCCCAGATGCCCTGGTTCACCAGACGGGGCAGCGCGAGGTGCAGCGGTCCATCGGAAGTGCTCATTACCGGCTCCTAGCTTTCTTTCGTCGGTGAGGTCGTTGTGGTCGAGTTGGCAGCCGCGCGCTTGTCGAGGCCGCCTTTCCCGGCTGGTGGGGTGACCGACGGCGTGGGCTTGCCAGTCGTCGTCCGTGAGGTCGACGACGCCGGTGAGCTGGCGTCGTGCCGGCCTCGGGCTGCGAGGCTGCTCCCGCCACCAGAGCTGGTGCCGCTGCTCCCGGCGTTGGTGCTCCCAGCACCTGCTCGGGCGCCGCGACCGCCGCCACGGCCACCACCACCGCCGCGAACGATGTTCATGCCTCGACCACCAAGTCGGCCGCCGGCGCCGAGGGTTTCTCGGCCGCCTGCGTCGTTGTCGAGGCCGAAGAAGTTGAACATCGCGAACACGGCAAAGGGCACGATGATGACCATGACCAGGCCAATCGCGTAGGGCAGGCCCTCCATCTCCCAGAAGCCCGCGCCCGAGCGCAAGAGCCCACCGAGCATCATGGCGACGTACATCACCATAAGTGGCTTCATCAGCAGAATCATCGCGGTGAGTTTTGCCCAGGAGAGAATGATCTCCTTGCCAACGCCCACGGGCAGCATCACGAACGCGAGGGGCGCGGCCGCGATGAGGATCTGCAGCATGATGTTGCGAATGATGTTGATCGCGATCACCACGAGCGCGGCAAGGAGCACGAGCACGAGGATGATCAGGAACAGCGACGGCGCCGCTTGCGCCGCCATCGCGTCGGCGTAGGCCTCACCCTGTTCTTGTGCGTTCAGCTCACCGGCTTGCCACGCCTGGACCTCGTCTCCGCTGACGGGGACGAGGAAGTTAAACAGCGCAACCGACATGTCTTCGCCCCCGAGCGCGAGCTCGAGGATGGGTTTCGTGGTGGTATCGACAATGTCGAGGCCCGTCCCGACGATCCAGATGGACACGAGGCAGGCGGGGACGGAGAATGCGACGCCGAGCACGCCGCGCATGATTTCTTCTCGGCGCTGTTTCACAGCACCCTTGGTGACGGCGATGATGCCGACGAGGATGACGCCCGCCGCCGAGGTGATCCCCAGCCAGAACGCGCTTATGGTCACCGCATTATCCCAATAGCTCGAGTCACTCGTGACCGAGCCAAGGTCGAGTGCCCACGTGAGCACGTCGATAATCCACTGCATCATGTCCATGAAGAAGCGCACGATCGCTTCGTCCATGATGCAGCCGACGTCGCCGAGGCCGCAGCCGGCCTCGTACTTATCGTCCGCGGCCAGTAGTACGCCGTCCATGACCCTGTCCCCTTCGGCTCGCGGTGCGGGTTAGAAGATCTGGAAGTTGACCGCCCACGCCGCCAGGCCGGTGAGCGAGCCGAGGATCACCATTGCGCCGATGCACCAGCCCAGAGCGGATGCCCCGGTCTCGCGCACGTTCGCGGGGAGTGAGCGGATCGTCATCATGCCCACGGCGACCACCGTTGCCAACAGCGCAAGACCAAACGCGACACCCAAGACAATCGCTACGAGCCGCCACATCGCGTCGGCAAACGGGGAGTCCATGTCCGGGTCGACATCGGGAATCGTCACCGCTGGCAGCGGCCCGACGGCGAGGAGGTCGGGGATTGGGAGCGTGAGGAGTTCGGTGAGCATGGGCGTCCTTTCAACGGAGGGTGTACTGCGGGGTTGGAGTGGTCATTCGTAGTCTTTGAACGTGCCGCCCTGCCACTGGCAGATCGGCTCAGGCGGGTCAGCATCGGTCGGGCCGTGACAGATCACCGACAGGGAGAAGCTGACCGTGCGGATGCCGGAGTTTGGCGCGGTGTCGACTTCGTCGGCCAGCTCCGGATCGGTTTCCGCAGCCGCGGGCCGCTGACGCACTTCAACGACGACGGTGACGATGTTCCGGTCGTAGCGCTCGCCAGTGTTGATGTCGGTGATCTCGAGGTCGTCGTCGTCGAGTTGCGAGGTGCCCCACATCTCGTGCTCGTCGTTGAGCTTCGTCTCGATCACGGTCGCGGCTTGTACCATGCCATTCTGCTCGTAGCTCCACCAGGTGCTCTCCGTTGGCACGAAGCAGTCATCGAGGCGGAGGATTGCCTGCTGCTTGATCGCCTGCCAGTCCTTTTGGAGTGCCTGTGGCGAGTTGTTCCGCAGGAACGGGTAGGGTCGCTCGCCACCGGCAGGATCGGTCCACGCTGCCGCGTTGTCTTCGAGTTCGGTCCGCGTCGTGGTTGCGGCGTCCCAGGTGCACAGTGACTGGATGAGCGTGCTCGCGTACTCGCGCGGATCGTCGGTCACGATCGGCCGGATGATGTCACCGCTGCCAGGGGTCACGCTCGGTGCAGCGCTCGAGGCCGCGTCGGGCGTGGAGACTGGGGCCACGGTTTCCGACGTTTGTGGGCGGAGTATCAGCCAGCCCAGCGCCACGGTGATGACCAGCGAGATCGCGACGGCGGTGAGGAGCTGGCGGGTGGAGAGGGTGCTGATCCAGGTTTTGAGTCGGTCGAACCACTTCATGAGGTGGTGTCCTTTCTCAGGTCGTTGGTCGATGTGCCGCCAGTGTCTCGGCGGCCACCGACGCCAAGCGGCGCACGGCTGGGTAGCGATTCGAGACGGTCTTCTTCGTGAGGCCCAGCTCAGCGGCAACCTCGCTTCGGGTGAGGGGGTTGCCGGTGAGCAGCTTCGTAATGACTCCGTGCCACGGGCGAAAATCCGCGGGCAAACACGAAAGAATTTCGCTCGCCATTTCCTGTGGCGTGATCGCGGTACCCGACAGCTGCTCCGCTCGATGGGTCGCAGTGACGATGACGTGGGCGAGGTCGGTGACGGTCGCGTGGATTTCTTGAACGCGACGCTCCGAGAGGTGGTGCAGCTGTGCAGCTTGGCGCGTAGTGAGGTCGCCGATGGTCACCTCGAGCATGACTTGCCATTCGGTCTCAGAGACGGCCGCGTGGAGCGCCTGAAGGACGACTGCCGCGCTGTGCCGCCCGACGAGGCGATCGAGCACATCGTCCGAGTCGAGGCGCACACGGTCGGCGATGTGTGGCTCACCGACGTCGTCGGCGATACGGCCCTGCTCGTGGCGGCCGTCGCCATGGATGACTCGCTGCACGGCGATGCGCACGAACCCGCGTGCCCAGGCCTGCAGCGGCCCCCGTGCCGGGTCGTACGTCCCGCGCTTTTGCCATGCCTCGGTCGCCGCGAGCTGCAGCACGTCATCGACCTGATGCGCTCGCACCCGGCCTGCTGCCCATGCACGCCGAGACTGGACAGCGGCCATAATCGCCGTGCCGGTCACCTCGGCCCGCAGCTGCTCGCTCATCCCACCGCACCCGTTCGATCCTGCAGCGCGCTCGGCTCGCCGCTCGCTTGCCAGGTGCGGCCCACTCCCGCACCCACCATGTGCCCGGGCACCCCGTCGCGCTCGACGGCGCCGCAGCCCGAGCCACACGTGCGATCGCCGTTGCGGAACCCCGCGACTCCGGCCGGCGGCAGACCGGTCAACGGCGCGTTCCAGGCGTGGCCATCGCTGGCGCAATGCGCCTGCGCTGCGACGACCCGGGCCGCGGTGTCCGCGGCAGTGTCGAACCCGCACCAGCGGCACCGGTCGCTACCCGTCGTGTCGTGGCCATCGGCCGCGGCGCAGCAGGTCGCCGCGTGCTCCGCGGCGTGCTCCTCGGCGTCGACGCCGCAACGAACACACGCCATCCCGCCATCGGCGGTGGCGCGCCACTGATGCCCGATGCGCTGGCACTGCCGGGTCACCGCATCACGGAGCACCGCGACCGACGACCCCGGCGCCGACCCCGCCTCGCCCGAACCACGCTCCACCGGCTCCAGGTGCCGAGCCGGGCCCGCCGGGAACTCCCCGGGATTCGCAGTGACCGCGCTCGCCACGAACGCGACCGGGTGCACCGGCGGCGTCGACGCCCGGCCAAGCACCGTGACGATCGCCAGCTCGAGATCCACGCCCTTCGCCAGCGGCCCGAGCCGCCGCTGCAACTCGTCGACGTCGACGCCGAACACCCGCCGCCCGGGGACAACCACGTCCCCACTCGATGAAATTTCATCATCATCATCGGGTTGTGTCGCAACGACCGCTCGCGCGGTCTGTTGGTCACCTACTGATGATGATGATGCTTGTTTTGTTTTATTAGTCTTGTTAAGGGGCGGAAAACCAATGCTTGGTTTTCCGCCTTGGTTTTCCCCCGCAGGCGCAACCAAGGCGGATTTCCCGCCTTGGTCTTCCGATACCTGTGGATAACCCAAGGCGGATTTCCCGCCTTGGTTTTTCTGCCCCGCTGCCTGTGGATAGACCAAGGCCGATTTTCCGCCTTGGTCGTCAACTTCCGCATCCTGCTGCGGATCGCGCGATGGCTTCACTTCTGCAACCGGCATGGACGTCGCGGCGGGCATGATCGGGTTGTCGTCAACGACCGGTGCGAGAGCCGCCAGGCTCGGTTCGAGCACCTCGTACTGGATACGCTTTGCGCCGCCGATCTTCCGGCCGGTGGCCGTGACCGTGCCCGCGGGCCAACGGCCTTCGATCTTGCGGAGGTACCCGTGCTCGATGAGTTCGTTGATCGCGCTCGTGAGCGCGTCCTTGCGCATGTTGCGGCCCTTCATGATGGCCGACCGGCTCACCGCGAACCCCGGCGCGTGTTGCCTGATCCACAGATAGACCAACAGCGCTCCCTCGCTCACACGCGTGTCATTGAGCCACGCGCTCGCGACCATTGAGAAGTCGCGGTCGAGCGTTGTGCGTTGTCGGATGAACTCCTGCGATGTGTCGCTCATCGTGTCACCACCGTTCTGCTCGGTTCTGTTGCCGACTCGTCGAACGCGACCGGCTCACGTTTGCGCGCCTCCGCGAGCCGTCGCTGGACCGTTCGCATTGACACGTCGTGGCCGGCTTCCGCGAGGAGGTCAGCGAGGGTTTCCTTTGAGGTGTCACGGCCGGCTCGCGCGCGTGTCACGATCCACTCGACTTGCGAGGCAGGTTCGTCTGGCACCGACTCGATGGCGCGCAGGCGTGGCGCGCTTGTCGTGGAGGTATCTTCGCTCGTTGTCGTGCCATCGTCAGCCGTGCCGACGGTGTCATCGGCAATGTCGTCGCGCACCGCACCTTCAGCCTTGAGCTCTCCCTCGGTGGCCCCAATGGCCGGTGACTCGGGCGTCGTGTCATGGCCCTTGTCACCAGTGAGTACCTGGGCTGTCACGCTCGTGTCACCAGGCCCTGTCACGTCGTCATTGAGACGTGTCATGCCCGAATCACTTCGCCCCGCGGGCGGGTCGTCGGCCTGTGACACGACCGCTGACGCAGCTGTCGCCACGAAGGCCGGCTCACGGTGTGGTGCTACCGGTTGTGTCGCGGGCGAGCCTGCTGGCGTGGACGTAGTAGGGCGCGTGACAGGGGCCGGTGTCGTGTCATCGGCTGGGAGCGGCTGTCGCGGCTCAGGTTCGGGTTCGGGCTCCCGCGTCATGGTGTCCGGTTCCAGCGCCGGCGTACGTCCTGCGAGCAGCCGCACGAGCATCTCGCTTGACAGCAGCAATCCAATTGGCGGGAGCGCGCCTACCAAGATGGCGAACTCGACGCTCACGCCTTGACGCACATCGAGGACCGCCACGGTATGAACACCGTTACCGACGATCGACACGATCGCGAAGAAGGCCAACGTGATCCACGGCCACGTTGTCTGCTGGCGACCCTGACCACGCCACGCAAAAATGACGAGCATCGCCGTGACGATCGAACCGTCCACGATGAGGGGCCACGCCCACGCGATCTCGCGCGGGATACCGGAACGTGCCGCGAGGTCGCTTAATGCGGCGAAACTGATGGCGAAGGCAAGGAATGCGATCCCCGCGACGAGGATCGCAGCGACGACCGTGAGCCACCGCGGCGTGACGAAGTTTCGAGCTGATGCCATTACCGGGCACCTCCAAGTTGCGTTGTTAACCTGCGGGCATGTTCGGGTTCGTAAGAGCGCTGCAGATCGTGCCGGTCTACGACCTCGACGACGGCACCGCGCTCATCAACCTGGGCCGCATTAGCTATGTAGGACCGCGGGGAACTGCCGGCCTGATCCGACAGGGCGTGGATGCACCCGCGTACTGGGTCGAGGCGCACATCCTCAGCTCGCACTTCCTGCGGCCAAGGAGCTGGATGCACTGTGCGGGCGGGATTGGACGGGGCCGCTACGACGACATCGCCGTCCTGTACATCGACGAGGTTTACGGCATCTGGCGGAAGCTCCCCCTCGAGTACCGCCCCTAACCCCTTACGCACCGGTCGTGTCATCGCTACTCCCCCAGGTTCGCCACGAGGGCTATGCCCGCCGCGCCTCGGGCTCTTGCGGCTCGGACTCATAACCCAAGGCGCGTTCAATCTCGGCTCGAGGGATTCGCCACTGCCCATTGATTGCCTTGTGCGCCTTCACTCGGCCACCCCGCACCCACACCCGCAGCGTCTCGGGTGTCAAGCCGGCCAACGCAGCCGCTTCGCGGATTGTTAGGTCTTCCCTTACGTTCATGCTCGTCTCCTCACACACTATTTGCCGTACGCTCGTACGCTTTCGCGTATGTTTCTACCATACGCATTCGCGTACGACTTGGTAGGATCACGCACATGAGCACCAATAGTGAAAGAATCGACCGCGCTTCAACAGATGTTCGCGATGACACGAACGCACGCATCCACGCCCGGCTCTTCCGCGCCAAACTCACCAAGAAGGCGCTAGCCGAAGGGCTCCATTTAGGCACGACAGCAACGTCACGCAAGTTGAACGGCCACGCGTCATGGACGCTGGAGGAACTGGTTCAGCTCTCAGATTTGCTCGATACGTCTGTCGCCTACCTCACCGGCGAGGTGGACGACGACACGCCGCTGCGGAAAACGCGGAACGCCCCGGCTCATGAGAGCCAGGGCGTTCGTGCCGCTTCTGCGGAATTGGTTGCGGGGGCAGGATTTGAACCTACGACCTCCGGGTTATGAGCCCGGCGAGCTACCGAACTGCTCCACCCCGCGGCACAAGAGAAAACATTACCGGATGTTTTCGTTGTTGTCCAGTTCACGTCCGCTTCACCCGAGATTCGGCGCGCGTACCCCGGAAAAGCGCCTCGCGGCGCACCCCGTAGTGGGCACGCCGCGAGGCTGACAATCCGAGCTGAGGCTATTCGCCGTTGTTGATGCGGACCTGCGCCTCCTGCGCGCGCTCGAGCGCCTCGGTCATCCGCGCATCCGCCTCGGCCGCCGCCACGAGGTCGTTGTCGGCGTACGCGTCCGTGCGATCCTGAAGGGCCGCAGAGGCGTCCGCCAAGGCCTGGTCGAGGTCTTCCTGCGCGCTACCGCTCGAGCCGCCCGTGCCGCCGTCCTGCGTCGCGTCGGGCGTCGACGTGGGTTCGGGCGTCACCGTCGGTTCGGTCGTCGAGTCCGTTCCGCTGGTGTCATCGGGAACTTCCTGCGAGTTGTCACCGCCAGTGTCGGGCACGATGACATTCGGGTCCTCGGGCACCTCGTCGGCGTTCTGGTCACCCGCATCCGCGCCAGCATCACCGGCGAAGAGTTCGTCGAGCGCGGCATCCAGGGTGTCCTCGAACGCGATCTCGTCGCCGAAGGCAACGAGTACGCGCCGCATGAGCGGGTAGCTTGTCTCACCGGTCGACTGCACGTAGACCGGCTGCACGTACAGGAAGCCCTCGCCGACGGGTAGCGTCAGCAGGTTGCCTCGCAGCACCTGGGTCTGGCCACCTCGCTCAAGCAGGTTCAGCTGGTTCGCGACCGTCTCGTTCGAGTTGAAGATGTTCTGCACCTGACCCGGGCCATTCACCGAGTCATTCTGAATCTTCAACAGTGTGAGCGTGCCGTAATCGTCGGAAACCTCGCCGTCGCTCGACCCCGCATTCGCATTGGCCGAGAGATAGCCCGTCAAGACGTTTCGAGAAGTTGAACCGCTCGACACCATCGGGATGTACGTCGAGTAAATCGAGAACGCCGGCTCCTGGCCCGGCATCTGCATGGTCAAGTAGTAGGGCGGCTGACGCAGTTGCGCATCCGCCGACGACGTCGGGTCAACCGGCACCTGCCAGGCGTTCGTCTGGTTGTAGTACTCACCCGCGTTCGTCACGTGGTAGGTCGAAAGCATCGCTCGCTGCACCTTGAAGAGGTCCTGCGGGTAGCGCACGTGGCTCAGCAGGTCACCCGACATCTCGCTCACAGAGTGGAGGGTGTTCGGGAAGATCTTCTGCCAGGTCTGGAGGATCGGGTCCTCGGTGTCCCAAGCGTAGAGCGTGACCGACCCGTCGTACGCGTTCACGGTTGCCTTCACCGAGTTGCGGATGTAGTTCACTGCCTCATTCGGGCCGGCCGTGGCGGGCGTGTTCGAGTCGGTCGCGGCCGCCTCGATCGAGGTCTGCGTCGAGTACGGGTACGCATCGCTCGTCGTGTACCCGTCGACGATCCACACGAGCTCGCCGTCGACCACTGAGGCGTACGGGTCGCCGTCGATCGTCAGGTACGGCGCCGCGGCCTGGACGCGCTGCGTGGGGTCACGGTCGTAGAGGATCTGCGAGTTCTCGTTGATCGCGTCTGAGAGCAGGATCTGCTCGGACTGGAACTTGATGGCGTACACGAGGCGGTTGAAGATGTTGCCAAGCGACGGGCCGCCCTCACCGGTGAAGGTGTAGTAGCTCTGCGAGGCACCATCGGCACCCGACACATGGTCGAACTCGACCGGGTCGGAACCCTCCGGCGCGCCAACAATCGAGTACTCGGGCGAGTTCTCACCGAAGTACACGCGGGGCTCAAACTCGTCGAGCGCGCCCTCCTGCGGCATGCCCGCCTCGAAGAACAGGGGCTGACCGTCGGGGCCGCGCTGCGAACCGTAGGCGGCCACGAGACCGTAACCATGGGTGTAGACGATGGCCTGGTTCACCCATGACTGGGCGTCGGCACCGAGACCGTCGACGTTGATCTCGCGCAGCGCCATGACGGCGTCCTGCGTCTGGTCCTCAATGTCGTAGCGGTCGACGTCGAGCGTGCTCGGGAACTGGTAGTACGCGCGTTCCTGTTCGAACTGCGCGAAGGTTTGGCTGATCAAGGCGGGGTCCATGATGCGGATGTTCGCCGTGGTCTCGGCGTCCTCACGCAACTGGCCGGGCTCGGCCGTCGTGACGCCGGCGTAGTCGACCTCCTGCACGTCCGCCACGTCGTAGGCGTCGCGCGTGGCCGTGATGTTGCGGTCGATGTACTCGGACTCGAGTGACTGCTCGTTCGGGCCGACCTGCAGGTTCTGCACGAACCACGGGTAGACCATGCCGACGACGAGGCCGACAATAACGAGGCCCGCGACACCCATTGCCGGGAGCGTCCAGCGGCCGGCAATGGCGGCAAAGATGAACAGCAGCGCGACGATGACCGCGACGCCCGCGAGGATGGCGAGACCGGGCACGCGCGCGTGCACATCGGTGTAGAGCGCACCCGTCCACCGACCGTTCGACTCGGTGAGCGAGTTGTAGCGGTCGAACCAGAACGACACGCCCTGCGTCGCGACGAAGAGCGCCGCAACGATGGCGATCTGGATGCGCGAGGCCTTCGAGATGACAACCTCGCGGCCGGAGATATGGATGCCGCCGTAGAGGTAGCTCACCGCCACGGTCAGGACGAGGCAGACGAGCAGTGTCGAACTGATGAACGTGACGACGCCGCGCCAGAACGGCAGCTGGAAGACGTAGAAGCTGACGTCGTGACCGAACTGCGGGTCAGCAACGCCGAACGGCGTCGAGTTGAAGAACGCCAGCACGCTCTGCCAGCTGCCCGCGACAGAGAGACCGCCGAGCACGCCAAGGAAGATCGGAATCACGATAAAGACGATGCGACGCACGGGCTCGAGTGCGCGCTGGTACTCCCCCAGCTGTTGCGAGAGCTTCGCGTAGGTCGGCCGCGTGCGGTACGCGAGCTGCAGCATCGCATAGCTCGGCACCGCCAGACCGATGAGGCCGATCAAGAACATCGCGCCGGTAGCGAGCCACTGCGTGAAGAGCACCTGCTCGAACCCGAGCTGCTGGTACCAGAGGACGTCGGCGTAGATGCCCGAGAACCAGAAGAACACGATGATAAGCGCGACGACGATGGCAATCGTCGTGATGAGCGGTCCGAAGCGACGCGCCCCGGGGCCGCGCTGACCACCGTCCCCTGAACTACTTGCGGATGGACGTGGTGCTGCCGTTGCGCTCACTGAGGTCCCGTCGTTGTCGCTGTCGACACCGCTGGCACGAGCAAATCGTCGCGAGCCCGCGGCGTTATCTCGCCTATCCTAGCGGCTCGCTACGACTGCGGGACGCCCGCATCCACCGCATCCTGGCACGAGCGCAGGCCGTCGGTCGACTCGTCGGCGGCGTTCGCTTCGATGATGTCGAGCGCCTCGTCAAGGTTTCCAACGGCATAGACGGTCATGTCACCGGGAATGCCGCCGTCGAGCACCTCAGCACAGTTCGCCTCGGGCGCAATAAAGTAGTCCGCTCCAAGCGACACCGCCTCATACATCTTCTGCCGGATGCCGCCGATCGCGCCCACGGTGCCGTCGTCCGACATCGTGCCGGTGCCGGTCACCTGGTCGCCGCCGGTGAGGTCACCCTCGGTCAGCTTGTCGTAGGTGGCAAGCGCAAACATCATGCCCGCGCTCGGTCCACCGACGTCGCCAAGGTCGATCGAGACGTCGATCGGGAATTCGTACTCGT
Organism: Gulosibacter sediminis; assembly: GCF_030011715.1. Lineage (NCBI taxonomy): Bacteria > Bacillati > Actinomycetota > Actinomycetes > Micrococcales > Microbacteriaceae > Gulosibacter > Gulosibacter sediminis. The sequence continues at coordinate 25,266 of NZ_JASCYH010000021.1, forward strand.
ACTGCAACTGAACACCGAGCAACGGCACCTCTCCGTTGTCGGTCTCGGTGAGCTTCGGCGTGATCTCGACGCGGTGTTCCTTGCCGTCTCGCGTGAACACGACCTCGGTGGGTTCCTCGGTGAGCGTCAGCGCGCTGAGTTCTTCGGTATTCGTGATCGGCTTGCCGTCGATGGTGACGATGACGTCGCCCACCTCGAGCTCGCCGGCGGCGGCCGCATCCTCACCGACCGACGCCACGCTCATCTGTTCGGTGACGTCGTAGCCGAGCTCCGTGAGGGCCGCCGCGATGGCGGTGTCCTGAGCCTGCGTCATCATCAGCGCCGATTCTTCGTTGCGCTGGTCGACGGTCGTGCCCTCGGGGTAATAGGCCTCGACGGGCAGGACATCCTTCCCCGGCGTCATCCAGGCCCCGAGCACCTGCAGCCAGTTCGGCTGCGACTGCGGGTTGCCGACGATGTTCACCGTCATGACGTAGAGCGAGCCGTCGCCGGTGTCGTGCGTCTCGGCGCCGGAGATCTGAATGACGTCCTGCTGCGTGCCATCGTCGTTCTCTTCCTGCCCGAGCGCGTTGAACGCGGGGCCGGGCTGGCGAATGACATAGGGCGCGGGTGAAACCGCCAGGATCACCAACGCCACGACCCCAAGAATGAGGCACCAACGACCGAACCGCTCCCGACTCCAGCGCCGACGCGCCGGTTTCTCGTCACCGATCCCGTCGGGCAAAGCGGCTTCGGGATGCTGGTGGCTTGCGGTCATGAATGAGCTTTCCCGTGATGGCTGATCGCCCTCGGTGAACGGAGCCGGTTTCCCCGGCTCCACCAGGGGCACCCTGGCTACTCTAGAGCGAACCCCTGAGAGGAACGAAGCCGATGCCGAATAGCAATGGCCCCCAGAACAACGAGGACGACAACCGCTCGCCCGAAGAGGAAATGCGACGGATGCTCGAGCAGATGCTCGGCGGCGGCGGGATCGACTCCGACAAGCTCGCCGGCGCTGCGGGCTTGCCCGCCGACCCCCAGGCACTCGCGCACATGCTGATGCAGTTGCAGCAGGCGATGCAGAACCCGACCGACGGCGTCGACTGGGATCTTGTCCGCGACGCCGCCCGCCGTACCGCGACGCCGAACGAAGAGGTCGACGACGAGGATGCGCGCGCGTACGACCGCGCCTTCCAGGTCGCTGGCCTGTGGCTCGGCGACGCGATGGGCGACTCCTTCGGCGCGTTCTCGGGCATCCCGCAGACCATCACGCGGTACGAGTGGCTCGAACTCACCCTCGACGGCTGGGCCGAATTGACGAACCCGGTCGCGACGAGCATCTCGAACGCGCTCGTCGAGGTGCTTGCCGAGCAGGCGCCGGAAGAGATGAAGGACATGGTCGCACGCTCGGGCCCGATCGTTCGTTCGCTCGGGCAGTCGATGTTCGCGATGCAGCTCGGCCAGGTGCTCGGCCAGCTCGCGAAGGAGGTGCTGTCGGGCGGCGACATCGGCATGCCGGTGTTGCCCGACCACAAGGCCGCCCTCGTGCCGCAGAACCTGCAGGAGTGGTCGACCGATCTCGAGCTCGACCGCGACGAGGTGCTCATCTACTTTGCGCTGCGCGAGCTCGCGCACGCCCAGCTCTTCGCGCACGCCCGCTGGCTCCGGCTGCACCTCGTGTCGTCAATCACGGAGTTCGCCCGCGGCATCCGCATCGACACCGATCGCATCGAGGAGACCATCCGCGAGCTCGACGTGTCGAACCCCGAGGAGATCCAGCTCGTGCTCAAGTCGGGCCAGCTGATTCCGCCCCGCACCCCCGAACAAGACCAGGCGCTCGAGCGACTCGAGACGGTCCTCGCCCTCATCGAGGGTTGGGTCGACGTGGTGACCGAGGACGCGACGAGTCGCCTGCCGAACGCCGGCGCGCTCAGCGAGATGGTGCGGCGGCGCCGCGCCACCGGCTCGCCGGCCGAGCACGCGTTCGGCTCGCTCGTCGGCCTCGAGCTGCGCCCGCGCCGCTTGCGTGAGGCGATGAGCATGTGGCGACTCGTTACGGAGAAACTCGGCGCGGCCGAGCGCGACGCGCTCTGGGACCACCGCGACGCGCTGCCCGGCGCGGAGGACATCGACGACCCGTTCGCCCTCGTCGAGCGGCTGCAGGGTGGCGACGCCGAGCCGGATGAGCTCGACAATGACCTCGCGCGCCTGCTCGGCGACCCGGGTTCGTTTGGCGACGCGCCCGCCGGTGGCGATCTGAGCGACGACGACGCCAAGTAGGGCACCGACCCGCGCCGGCGCCTGTGGATAACTCCACGGGCGCCGGCGCTTTTTCGCAATGATGCGAGAGTGCAATATCGACTCGCCGCAGACACCCCCGTGACCTGGGTCGGCAACGACCGGGTGCGCGTGGGCGGGGTGGTGCGCGCGGTCACGGTGGCCGACACGCAGCTCACCCACGACCTCATCTCTGAGCTCCGCAACGGCGCGGAGCGGGAGTACCTCGAGCGCATCGCCGCAACGCACCCCGACCGCAAGCGCGCCGACGAGCTCCTGGTTGATGCGCTGTTGTCGGTGTGCTCCCCCGTCGCAGAGCAGAGTGCGCGGCGCGCCCGCGTGCTGGTGCGCACCCCGTCCTCGTCAGTGTCGTTCGCCCGAAGCGTCGCGGCCGAGTTCGCGCGGCGCGGGCACCACGTGGTGTTTGCGGCGGCCGAAGCCCGCCCGGCAGCCGACACCGACCTCGTGGTCGAGGTGACCGAGCGAGTACTCTCGCCCCGACGCTACTTGCCGCTCATGGCCGACGATCTCGCGCACCTCGTCATCGCGCGAGACGACGAAGGCATCCTGCTCGGCCCCTTCGTGTTGCCGGGCCGAACCCCGTGCCTGCGGTGTGACGACCTCCGCAACGCCGCCGAAGACGACATGTGGATCGCGACGGCGACGCAGCTGCATGACTTGCCGCCCGCGCATCCGCCGCTCGAACTCGAGTGGCTCGCAGCGGTAGTCGGGGCGCAAAGCGTTGAGCCGTTCCTCGCCGGCGTGCAGCCGGCCCCCGGCGAGGGCCTCACGTTTCGCCGCGAACGCCTTACCGGTCTGCGTCGGGATGGTGCAGACGTGGAGTTCCAGCCCGGATGCGGTTGCCAAGCTCCGGGAGAAACCGTGTTGGCGACTGTACCAGCGCGTGCGAAAGGTGCAGTTGATCTCGGGCTCGCGTGAGGGCAACGTAGAAGAGGCGACGCTCCTCGTTGACCAGCTCGGGCTCGTTCGCGGCGGCCGAGGTCGGGAGGAGGCCCTCGCGCAGGCCGACGACATAGACGTGATCCCACTCAAGGCCCTTGGCCGCGTGCATCGTCGAGATCGTCACGGCGTCGATCGGGAGCTCGAACTGGTGCGCGGCGCGGTTCTCGAGCTCGGCGCTAAATTCCGCGAGCGTCGTGCCAGCCTCCGCGCGGTCAGCAAACTGCATGATCGCATCCATCGCACCCCAGGCCTCGCGGAGTGGACCTGGTTCGGCCGGTCGCTGTTGCTGCCAGCCGCGCGAGCGAAGCACGTTGCTCACGGTCTGAAAGAGCGGCCCACCGTCTTGATCGGCAACGACCGCCGCGTGCAGCCCCGCAAGCACGGCCCGAACCTCCGGCCTGCGGAAGAATGGCATGCCGCCCGCGAGCCGGAACGGCACACCGGCCACCTCGAGCGCCCGCTCGAGCACGCCGACCTGAGCGTTCGTCCGCACCAGAATCGCGACGTCGCCGGGCGCACGCCCCGCTTCGAGATCTTGGCGGATGCTCCGGGCCACACCGGCCGCCTCGGCCTCATCACTGTCGTACGACCGAACATCGGGCTGCGGAAACTTGCCGGTGTGTGCCCGCAGCGGGTCGAGCTGAATCGCGTGCGAGATGTGCTTCGCGAGTTCATTTGCGGCGGCGACGATCGGCGGCGTCGAACGGTACGAACCGTCGACCCGAATCACCCGCGCGTCGGCAAACTCGCTCGCGAACCCGGTGAGGTAATTGGCGTTCGCGCCCGCGAACGAGTAGATCGTCTGGGCGGGGTCGCCCACGACGCAGAGTTCGCGGCGATTACCGAGCCAAAGTCGCAGCAGCTTGTGCTGCAGCGGCGAGATGTCCTGGTACTCGTCGACGACGAAGAAGCGGTACTGCGACCGCACCTGCGACGTGATCCACGGCTCGCTCTCGAGCATGCCCGCGGTGGCGAGCAGCACATCCTCGAAGTCAAGCTGGTGCCGCGACTCCTTCGCGCGCTCGTACTGCACGGCGAGGTCGTGGAGTTGTTCGGCCGGCAGACCGGTCTCGTTGGCGCGCCGGCCAGTCGCGAGGTCTTCGCCGAATTGGTCGAGCGTGCGCTCCGACACCTTGCGCCATTCGAGCTGTTCGGCGACCTTGCGCAGCAGCTGCGGGCTGAGCCGCACGCCGGCGCGGTCGGCCGCCTCCGAAATGATGGGCGATTTGCTCGAGACGATGCCTGGGAAGCTGCCGCCCACGGCCTGCGGCCAGAAGAAACTGAGTTGGCGCAGCGCGGCCGAGTGGAAGGTGCGCGCCTGCACGGCCGAGGCGCCAAGCGTGCCGAGTCGGCCGCGAAGCTGCCCCGCAGCGCGGTTCGTGAATGTGAGCGCGAGCACGCGATCTGGCGCGTAGACGCCGGTGCGCACGCCGTACGCGATTCGCCGAGTGATGGTGTGGGTCTTGCCGGTGCCCGGCCCGGCGAGAATGCAGACCGGGCCGACGACCGCGAGGGCGGCTTCGCGCTGGGCGGGGTTGAGATCGGCGAGCAGGCTGGCGCCGGCTGAATCAGCCGATCGGTCCGCCATACCACTCCTCGATGATCGCGCGGGCGATAGAGATTCGGCCGGGCAGTTGGTCGACGTGCTCGACGATTTCCTCGCGCGTGAACCAGCGAACCTCGGCGATTTCGACGCCGTCGCCGACGACCTCGGCAGGGTCCTGGCTCGGGTCGAGCTCGGCGAGGAAGCCGAGCATGAGGCTCGCAGGGAACGGCCAGGGCTGCGAGCCGAGATAGCGCGGGTTGCGGACGCGCGCACCGGATTCCTCGGCCGCCTCGCGAATCACGGCGTGCTCAAGCGATTCGCCCGGTTCGACGAATCCCGCGAGCACCGAGTACCGTTTCGGGGTCCAGTTCACGTTTGCGCCGAGCAGGATGCGGTCGTTCTGGTCGATGACGCCGACGATGATGGCCGCGTCAGTGCGCGGAAAGGTCGGGTCGCCGCCCTCCTCGCCGCGCAGCACCCAACCGTTGTGTTCGGAAACGGCGCGCGCACCGGTCGACGGCGAGAACGCGTGGGCGGAGTGGAAGTTGCGCATGGCGAGCGCCTGCGCCGCGAGGCCCGTGTCGAGGTCGTCGAACCCGGCGCCGCGCTCACGGAGGTCCGCCCACCGCTCGCTGTCGGGCTCAAGCTCGCCCGCCTCGAAGTCGGAGATGGCCGCAGCAAAGATCGGGGTGCCGACTTCGTCGACGCGCCCACCCGGGTTCTCGCGCGGCTGCGTGAGCTTGCCGAGATAGATCATCGCGGGTCCCTCACGCAGTTGCTCGACGCCGCCGAGCTGGTCGACGGGGCGAAGATCGAGTCGCAGCGCGCGACCTTGTTCGGTTTCACCGACGAGGGTCGCGTCCCGGCGCTGAACGAGGATGCGTACATCCGGGTGCTCGAGCAGAGTCGCGTCGCTGCGATGGGCGTCGTCACGATCGTGGGCTGCGCGGGACAGGGCAAGGCGATCGACAAACTCGTTCATGATGCAGCCCATCCTAGGTCGGTGTGGCAACGCGGCTCCTGGATCCCCTCCCCCTAGGCTTTCGGCTATGAGTGGTCAGTTCCTCCAGCTTGCCGGCCTCGCGACTGCGGCCATCGAGAATCTCTGCGTCACCGAAGCAGCAGACTGGGGCTACGACGACACCCACGACTACGACTCCGCGCTGCTGCGCACCCGCGACCACGGCAATCTGCTCGTCCGTCGCGCGGCCTCGCCGTCGGCGGCCCAGGAATTGCGCAGCCGCAGCGCGGCACTGGTCGCACTGACGCCTGGCGTGCGAGCCCGGCTGCCCTTTGACGTGCCTCGCCAGCTCGGTGGCGGGCTTCGCAGCGAGCCGCCGTTCGCGGTGTACTCGTTCGTGAAGGGCTCGCCGGCCGACCGCACCCCGCTGGACTTTGACTCAGAGCTCGTGCCCGAGATCGGGCGCGCCATCGCGGCGATCCACGGGCTACCGAAGCAGACGCTCGTCGACGCCGGCCTGCAGCAGTGGTCGGCCGCCGATGTGCGCGAGTCGACCGAGACGCTCATCCGCCGGTCGGATGCGACGGGTCGCCTTCCTGGAGCCCTCGCCGACCGCTGGGGCAGCGCCGTCGACGATCCCCAGCTGTGGGAGTTTTCGCCGAGCGTGATCCACGGTTCACTCGAGCGCTCGTCGTTCTTGGTCACCGGTGCAACGGTCTCGGGCGTGCTCGGCTGGAGCGACCTTCGCATCGGCGACCCGGCTGCGGACATCCGCTGGGTGCAGACGCTCGACGGTGCGGTGATGCGAGCCCTGCTCGACGAATACACGGATGCGCGTGGCGCCTCGGTCGACCGACAGCTCCGCCAGCGGGCTCTGCTTTACGCCGAGCTTGAGCTCGCGCGCTGGCTGCTCTTCGGCGTCGAACACCGCAACCCCGAGGTGGTCGCCGACGCCGAGCAGCTGCTCGACGGCCTCGTCACGCGCGTGCGCAGCCTCGACGAATCGGAGCTGCGGCACGCCACGCTGCCGGTGCTCGACCTCGAAGAGGTGCAGCGGTTACTCGCGGATGCGGGCGACCGCTCTCGGGCCCAGCAGTTCCAACGGCGTCGTGCTGAGACCGAGAGCGCGCCCGAGGATCTCGGCGACGAGTTCGACGACGACCTCCCGGCCGGGGAAGCGCCGTCGACCTCGTCGGAGCGCGACGAGCTCTAGCTCTTCTGGGCAACCCTCCCCTGCGCTTCGCGGAGGAGCGCGACGAGCTCGTCGACGCTGAGGAGTTCGGTCACGCTGATCTCGAGATCGTCGGTCACGTAATAGAGCGTCGCCCGGATGCGCTCGATCGGCTCGTCGAAGCTTGCCGCGTAGGCGTGGGCGTAGCTCATGAGCTGGTACTCGCGCCCACGGCGTTCCTCCGCGGTACGCGGGGCGCGTCCTGTCTTCCAGTCGACGATTTCGATCGTGCCGTCGGCATCGCGGTAGACCGCATCGATCTTGTTGACGACCGTGAACTCGCCGAGCGGCGCGTCGACCGGGAGCTCAACCGCGCTCGGGCGGCGGCCGCCGGCCGTGAACCGGCTCGCGAGGAACGTCGACTGCAACTGTTCAAGCCGCTGCCGATCGTCGTCGTCGAGCTGCGTCAGACTTGCGGAGGTGAAGTCGGCATCGTGGAGATCGGCGCCCTCGAGTGCGGCTCCCCCGCCAGCGACGTCCTCATAGAGGCTTTCAACCCAGCTGTGGAAGAGGTTGCCGACGAGCGTGGCCCGATACGGACGGCTCGGCATTGGCCGCGCCGCGTTGCGGGCGATCGTCGACGGGTCATCGAACAGGTCGTGCAGGAGGGACGCGCCAAACCGCGCCGGAAGGCGCAGCTCGGGTGGCGTGTTCGCCTGTTCACGTTCGGCGACGAGGAGCTGAATGAGCTCATCGTACGGCGACTCGACCGTGGCGGACTCGGCCGCAGCACCGACTTGGTTCGCGATTTCGGCGGTGGTTGCAAGGTCGTCGCGTGCCATCGGGGCGGGCGGCCACGCCTGCGGCAGGGCGTCGCCCTCGAGGGGGTTCGTCGACAGCGCGTCTTTGATGGCTTTGAGATCGTCATCCTTTTCTGCGTCGAGTTGCGCAAGGGTGAAGACCACGGGCTGGTCGTCGACGCGGGCCCAGGGCGCATCGAACTGCGTGTGTTCGAGCGGCAGCGGGTCTCGTAGCTCGAGTTGGAACATCGACGGGGTCGACGAGTTCTTCAGTCCCGGCTTCCAGCGCGCACTCGTCAGCAGCAAGCCGTGCTTCGCCCGCGTCATGGCAACGTAGGCGAGCCGGCGGTCCTCGCGAATCAGCTGGAGGAACTTCTGTGTGACGAACGACCGCTCGCGTTCGTTGCCCGCCCCGTCGCGATCGTGCATGAGCACGGCCTTGAACTGCTCTTTCAGGTCTTCGCCCGTTTCGATCTTGCTCAGTGGCAGGTAGGGCAGGTCTGCTCGGTCTTCGCGGAGCGCGTTCGGCAGTTGTCCGCTGCCGACGAGCTGATTTGCTCCCTGCGGCCCCGGCAACTTGCCCTTCGCAAGGTTGCCGAGTGCGACGTAGTCCCACTCGAGGCCCTTCGCCGAGTGAATCGTCGTGAGCTGCACGATTCCCTCCTTCGGTGGGGCGGGCGCGTACTCGGCGAGCTGGTCGTCGCGGAACGTGAGTTCGAGCCAGTCGAGGAACTCGTGCACGTCGGCCTCGGGCACCGCCGAGGCGTATCGCACGACGGCGTCGACAAAGGCGTCAAGGTTCGCTACGGCAACCGCGTTGCGGGGATTCGCCGCGGTTTCGACGCGAAGCCGTGACAACGAGATCGTCGTAGTCACCCAGTCGACGAGCGGGAGGTCCATGGCACCACGCACCCGGCTGATGAGCGTGCCGGCGTCGCGGAGTCGACGCTCGCCCTCCTCGGTCAGCTCGGGAACAAATCGGCGTACGGTTTCGGAGGTCGCGGTGCGAACGAACTCGAGTGCCTCGGCGAGTGAGGTGCCCGACTCGGTGTCACGGATGTCGTCGCGCACGGCGCGACTGCGCTTCTCGTCCAGCTTGCGGCCGTCGGCGCCGAGGCGCGTGAGTGCCCCGGCGAGCTCGCTGAGCTGGTGTACGTCGGCGAGGCCGAGCTCGAAGCGGGCGCCGAGAAGCAGGCGCAGTAGTTCTGAGCCCGCGTACTCGTCGGCGGCGGCACGCAGCAGCGAAGTGAGGTCGACCACCTCGGGGGTGCGCACGAGGCCGCCGAGGCCAATCACCTGGTGTGGCACGCCCGCGTCGTGGAGTGCCTGCGCGTAGGCGGCCATGCTGCTGCGGGCGCGCACCAGCACCGCGCCGGTCGCGTCCGGGACCTGTTCGAGTTTGCTCGCGAACCATTGGGCGACGTGCTTGGCCTCGTCGGGTTCAGTGAGGAAGTGCCGAACGTGCACCTCGCCTTCGCCCGCCGACGCCGCAGCCTTGAGTTCTTCGCCCCGTTCGGTTGCCGGCAGCGGCGCAGCGATCGTGTTCGCCACCCGCAGGATCTCGCGGTCGTTACGCCACGAGGTCGTCAGCGTGAACTGGTGGTATTCGCTGCCGTTCGCAAAGTCGGCCGCGAAGCGCTTCATGTTTGCCGCACTTGCGCCCCGCCAGGCGTAGATCGACTGCTTGGGGTCGCCGACCGCCATGACCGCCTGCCGACCGAACAACTCGGCGAAGAGCCGTGTCTGGCCGACCGAGGTGTCTTGGTATTCGTCGAGGATCACCTGGCGTGTTGCGCCCCGCACTTCTTCGGCGATCGCCGGATCGAGGGCAATGATCTGCGCGGCGTAGGCCACCTGGTCGGTGAACTCGATCGCGCCGAGTTCGACCTTGCGGGCCTCGTACACCTCTGCGAGACGGGCATAGATGGCGAGCTGGTCGAGACGCTCAAGCTGGAGGTTCGTGGTGCGCAACGCTTGGGTGAAGGGTTTCGCGGAGCGCCCTTCGATCTCGTCGGCGCGCGTCGCGACCTCGGCCGCATAGTCCGCCACCTCTGCCGCGGTGCGACCGTTCTCGCGCATTGCGCGTGCGATCTTCAGCGCGCTGGCTGCGACCGAGCCGACCGAAGTCGTGCCGAGGCCTTCGAGCCCGGCATCTTCGGAGGCGAGCACCACCGAGCGCATCAGCGAAAACGCGCTCGGCTCGTCAAGCAGCAGGGCATCGGGCTCACGGCCCACGAGCAGGGCGTACTGCTTGTAGATGTCGCTCGCGTACGAGTTATAGGTCGACACCTGCGGCAGGTTGAACTCGTCGACGTCGATGTGCCCGGCGAGCCGCAGCCGTTCGAGCCCCGCCTCGACGCGCTCGCGAAGCTCGCCGGCGGCCTTGCGGGTGAAGGTGAGCCCGAGCACCTCGGACGGTGCGACGCCGCGGTTCGCGACAAGCCAGAGGATGCGCAGCATCATCGTGTGGGTCTTGCCGCTGCCCGCCCCTGCCGTGACGATCGTCGGCGCGAGCGGCGAATCGACGATCTGCCGCTGCTCTTCGGTGATCGGGTAGACGGTGGCGCCGGGCTTGGTGGTGAGCTCGGCGAGCTGTTCGAACGTGATCGGACTCATTCGGTGACCTCTCCGATGGCGTGAATTAGGCAGGAGCGCGAGCCACTCAGGCAGTGCCCCTCGGGTTCATAGAGATATTGCGCGGGAGCAGCCACATCGGGCTCGTCGCCGTCGAGCTGGTACGCGGCCTGCTGAATGGCAACGGTCACGAACTCGTCGATCGCCGCGTCGACGTCCGTCTCGCTCGGTCGCTCCTGCAGCACGACCTTCCACGGCACCTTCGCCGCCCCCCGGCCGCTGGGAACCCTGGGATACACGAGTGCCGCGCCCTCAAGTGCAATACCTCCGAGCTCAAACTCACTAATGCCGCCCCGCAGCGCAGCGACCTGGTAGGCGCGTAGCTGGTCGTTCTCGTCGGCCTTCGTCTGCGCGCTCGTGCCGGTCTTGAAATCGACGATGCGGATGCCGCTGTCGCGATGCTCTTCGATGCGGTCGATTCGTCCCCGCACCTGCACGTCGACATCGACGCCGTGGTCGTCGCGGGCAGCCTGATCGAGTTCGAGTAGCATCGCGCGCTCACCCGCAAGCGGTGTGACACCCTCACGCTTGAGGTAGTCCCACAGCGAGATGGTCGCGTCGCGGACGATCTGCCGGTTGGAGGTGCGCAGCCAAGGTGCATCGAACTCGAGCTGATCGAGTTGCTGCAGCGCGAACTCGACCATGGACTCGATGGTCGCGAAGTCGGCCTCGTGCTCGGCGGCGCTGTGGAGGATCGTGCCGAGCGACATGGCGAGATTCGAGGCGCCGCCCGCGTGTTGGTCGACGAACCAGTTCACGGAACACTCCTTGAACGACTGAATGCCCGACGGGTACAGGGTTAACTGCAGCGTGTGATCGTCGGGCGTGACGAGTGGCGCGGTCGAGGAGCGACCATGGATGCCGAACCAGTTCGCCGGATCGGCCGCCTCGACGCCGTGCCGGGCCAGTTGGGCGAGCGCCGCGACGCGCTCGGCGCGCGCCACCGGTGCGCAGCGGGCTGCCTCGCGACGGAGGCGGGCCGCGAGCTGGTCAAGGCTGAGGTGCGCGTACTCGAGCCCCTCGATGCCGGTGAAGGCGAAGTCGGGCGCGAGTTCAGGCAGGTCGAGGCGATACACAAATTGCGAGGGTGCGTTCTCGTCGTCGCGCACCGCGGTGAGCAGGAGCCGCTCGGTTGTCCTCGAAACTGCCGCGGCAAGCAGCCGCTGTTCGTCCGCGAGCACGACGGCGCGTCGGTCGAGGTGGGTCGGTGTTTCGGCCGGGGTTTGTGCCTCGGTGAGCCGACCCGCACCGAGAAGGGAGTCGCGCACTCGCAGATTCGGCCAGGCCCCCTCGTTGACGCTCGCCACTACGACAACGCGCCAGGTGCGCCCTATGGCGCCGGCCGGCGTCGTCAGCGTGACGGCATCGACCGCGCCGCGACGCGCGAGTGAGTCGTCGACGACCGAGTCGCGTTGCCAGTCGGCGAGAAACCCGTCGAGCGAGACCGTGGGTTCGCGCTCGACCACGCGCTTGGCGCGGTCGAACAGCGCCACCACGGCGTCGAGCCGCCGATTCATCGCGACCGCGTCCTCACCCACACCGAGCGCGGTGTCGCGCCAGCGCTGCTCTCGACGCGCATCCGTCCAGGCTTCGAAGAGCACGGCGTCGATCGTCGCACCCGCGGCGTGGGCCGTGTGCATGCGCCCGAACGACTCGAGTAGGTTCGTGACCGACCGGGCAGCGTGAGCCGCCGCCGAAGCGGCGAGCGAGTCGATCGCGGCCTGCGCCGACGCATCCGCCCCGCCCCGAAGCACAGCGTTGACGTGGCTGGCCAGCACCTCGCCGCCGCCTCGCCCCGACCCGGCCGACTCGCCGATACCTAGGTCGGCAAGGTAACAGGCTCGGCGCAGGCGACGAATCAGGAGGGAGTCGACGCGATACAGCGGCGACGCGAGGATCGAGAACAGCTCCGCCTCGGTAAATTCACCGCGCACGATGCCCGCGGCCATCGTGAGAATCGCCCGGACGGTCGCGTCGTTCGCGGCCGGAATTGGCGCGGAGTCCTGTGCCGCGACGCCGGCCCGATCGAGCCCGCGGCTCAGGGCCTCGAGTCGCGTCGAGTTGCGCGCGATCACCGCCATGTCGCTCCATGGCACGCCGTCAATGAGGTGGGCGTGCCGCAGGTAGCCCGCAATGAGGTCGGTCTCGTGGTTCGCCGACTCAAGCACCGCGTGTTCCGCGCGGCCGTCTTCGCCCCCATCGACCTTGGGGCCCGATCGTCGTCGCTCGCTCGGCCCGAGCGGGGGCAGGCCATTCACGGCGCGCGATACAACTCCGCGGAGCACCTCGTCGTGTCGATACTGCTGCTGCAGTGTGACGGTGGCCGGCGCCGAGTCGCCCTCGTCGCGCCAGTTGACCGCGAATGCTGCGTGACCGGCGTGAAAGCTGCCGGTCGCGATATCGGGGTCGCCGAAGGAGATGACACGGGCGCCCTGACGCTCGAACTGCGCGACGAGCGCGCGGGCCGATTCGGTGAGTTCCTGCGCGTCGTCAACACACACAAGCCGCACCCCGTCGAACACGTCGATGCCGCTTCGGCCGAGCGCGCGCCGAGACAACAACTGTGTGGCGAGCATGAGCGCGCTCGCCGTGTCGAACGCCTCGCGCTCGTCGGCCCCCGAGATCGAGCGGTCAAAGCGCGAGTTCTCATAGTCGCGAATGAGCCCGGCCGCCCCGGCCCAGAGCACACGGTGACGCTGCCCACTGGGCACAGCGGTTCCCGGTTCGAGCGCGAGCGCGGCGAGGTCGTCGGAGCTCATGCCCCGCTCGGTGAGCGCGGTGATCAGGTCGCGCAGTTCGCCCCGGAATCCCGCCAGCGCCATGGTGTCGGCGGTGAACCATTCGGGCCACGGAAGCCGCTTGCCGAGCCGTTCCATCGTGCCGTCGAGGTAGCCCTCGATGAGTTCCGAGAGGATGTCGTCCTGTGCCGAGCCGGTGAGCAGCACCGGCCGCGGCCCGCCCGAGCGCACCCGAGCGTCGGCGATGATCTCCATCGCGATCGAGGCCGGGGTACGACCGAGCGTCGCCCCGCGGGTTGCTCGAGCGAGGCGGCGCTGTAGGCGCTCGCGCAACAGCTCGGCGCTGCGGCGGTTCGCCGCGAGCACGAGCACCTCGTCGGGGCGAAGACCGGCCTCGACTCGCTGTGCTACGAGTTCGACCAACGTGGCGGTGCGACCAGAGCCCGGCGCACCAAGCACGCTGAGCGATTGATTCTCTGCCGCCGAGAGTACCCCGAGCTGGCTCTCATCGAGCGCCGTTGCCAGCCCCTGCGCTTCGCGTGCATTTTGCTGCATCTCTGCCCCTTCCGACTGTTCGCTCCACGCTATCCGCATCCACCGACATGACTCGCCAAGTACCGATTGCACGCCACCGGCGAACGCCGAGCGGATGTGGTGAGAGCGGCAAGTAGGCTAGGCCCACACGCCGTATCGATCAGGCGACGAGGCATAACGAAAGGCATAGACGTGGAACTGCGCATTGGCATTCTGCACTCCCCCCGCGAACTCGCGTTCGAGACCAACCAGACCGCGGCCGAAGTTGAGCAGGCGCTCACCGACGCAGTGGCGAGTGACAACGGCATCGCGCGCTTCACCGACGACCGCGACCGCGTGTTCCTCGTGAACGCTGAGAAGATCGCCTTCGTCGAGATCGGTGAAGAGGCACAGCGCCGCGTCGGATTCGTCGCATAGCGATGGAGGTCTTCTTCGCCGGCATCTTCGGCATCGTTATCGGGCTCATCAGCTACTCCTTCGCGAAGCCGAAGGATGCGGTTGGCAGCGCCCTCCTGCCCGCGCTCGGCGGCATCACCGCCCTGCTCTGGTGGGTCGTCGCGACCTGGGGTGCTCGCCTACTTGGCCTCACCTGGCTCTTCTACGACGCGTTCTGGATCTGGGCGCTGCTCGTCATCGTGACCGCCGCGGTCACCGTTCCCGTCGCCCTGTCGCTGCCACGTCGGCGCGCCGCGGCCGACGCCGACCTGCTTGACCGTCTCAGCCACCGGAGCCGCGTGCGTGCGTAGTCTGTCCGCATGTCGAATGACTCCGTTGATCCCGTAGCAGCTGCCCGCGAGGCCGTCGAAAAGGCCCAGGCCGAACTTGCCGCCGCCGAGGCGGCCGCCAAGCAGGCCGCCGAGTCCGCTGCCATCGACGCGGCGGCGCCCGCACCAGAAGAGTCGTCCGAGGCCGCAACCGCTGAGCCGTCCGCGGGCGAGACGGCTGATGCCGCATCCGACGAGCCGGCCACAACCCCAGCGCCGGACGCAGCGGCCGAGTCGCCCGAACCTGAGGCACAAAAGGAGCCCGCCGCCGCCAAGCCTGGCGCGGCCGGCGGGCCACTCGCCGAGGGCGACGTCGAGGCGATTCGCTCGGGCTACTCGTTCGACGCGCCCGCCCTTGAGCTTGGCGCGCTCGTCAACGGCGAGGTTGATGCGGCCGTGCCCGTGCGCATCCCGCTCGCCATGACCAACCGCCACGGTCTCGTGGCGGGCGCCACTGGCACCGGCAAGACCAAGACGCTGCAGGTCATGCTTGAGCAGCTCTCGGCGGCAGGTGTGCCGGTGTTCGCGGCGGACATCAAGGGTGATCTCTCTGGTGTCGCAACCGAGGGTACGGCCAGCGACGGCCTGCTCGCCCGCACGAAGTCGATCGGGCAGGATTGGCAGCCCACCGCGTTCCCGAGCGAGTTCTACAGCCTCGGCGGTCGCGGCACCGGTGTGCCGATCCGCGCCACGGTCTCGAGCTTCGGCCCGCTCATGCTCGCGAAGGTGCTTGGCCTCAACGAAACGCAGGAGTCGAGCCTCGGGCTCGTCTTCCACTTCGCCGACCAGCAGGGCCTGCCCCTCGTCAACCTCGACGACGTGCGCTCGCTACTGCAGTACCTCACCTCCGACCTCGGCAAGAGCGAGCTCGAGGGCATTGGCGGCGTCTCGAAGCAGACCGCGGGCGTGATTCTGCGCGAGCTCACGAACTTTGCGGCAAACGGCGCCGATGTGTTCTTCGGCGAACCCGAGATCGACACAGCCGAGTTCCTCCGCACCGCCGCGGATGGTCGCGGCATCGTCTCGCTGCTCGAGCTGCCCGGCGTCGCGCAGCAGCCGCAACTCTTCTCGACGTTCCTCATGTGGCTGCTTGCCGACCTGTTCTCGGCGCTGCCAGAGGTCGGCGACCTCGACAAACCGAAGCTCGTGTTCTTCTTCGACGAGGCGCACCTGCTCTTCGCGGATGCGTCGAAGGAGTTCGTCTCGCAGATCGTGCAGACGGTGCGGCTCATCCGTTCGAAGGGGGTCGGCATCTTCTTCGTCACGCAGACGCCGAAGGATGTGCCCGACGACGTGCTCGCGCAGCTCGGCTCACGCGTGCAACACCAGTTGCGCGCGCACACGCCGAACGATGCGAAGTCGCTGCGGGCGACGGTGCGCACCTACCCGAACTCGGGATACGACCTGGAGCAGGTGCTCACACAGCTCGCGACCGGAGAGGCGATCGTCACCGTCATGAACGAAAAGGGCGCGCCCTCCCCCGTCGCCTGGACCCGGATGCGCGCACCGCAGGGCTCGATGGACCCGACCCCTGCCGCGCAGATCGAGTCGACGGTCAACGCCTCGCCGTTGCTCGCGAAGTATGGCACGGCGGTCGACCCGGAGTCGGCGCACGAGATCCTGACCGCGAAGATGAACGCCGCGGCCGAGGCCGAGCGCGCCGAGGAGGAGCGTGAGGCGGCCGAGAAGGAGCGCGCCAGGGAGGAGAAGGAACGGGCGCGCGAGGAAAAGGAACGGGCGCGCGAGGAGAAGGAGCGCGCCGCGGCCGAGAAGGCCCGGAACCGCCAGTCCACGACCACTCGCACGTCGTCGCGCCGCGAGAAGTCGGTCGTCGAGGAGGTCCTCGGCTCCCGCGCGGCTCAGAGCGCCGTGAAGGAAGTCGTGCGCAGCGTCTTCGGCACGCTCATGAAGAAGCGCTAGGCGCTGCGGAGCCCAGCCAACAATGTGGCTGGGCTCCGAACCTCACGCGACCCAGTTCATACACCAAACGATCCAGGGAAGCGCCACGAGGTCAATCAGCACCGCCCCGGCAAGTGGCACAATGATGAAAGCTCTTTCGGATTTAACGGGCTCATCGCAATCGAGGGTGTAGGAGTGGTCTGAAGCCGCCGGCTTCGAGCAGTGACCGTGTGATGTAGTGAGTCAGGTTGCGGAAGCCCAGGGCCGAGCCGCGGAGGTGTTCGAGGCGCCCGTTG